>JAHFTO010000008.1 GCA_023269355.1 Chlamydiota bacterium
GTTTGCATACATGGATTGAAAAAGCTCCTGCTGCAGTTGCAAACTCCTCCATCCTTCACAAAGACAAAAATAGATTCCCTGTGGAAGAAGTCGCTGCGCTTCACAGAGTTTTTCATAGACGCTCTTGCGCATCTTCGTATAGCAAACATTATCCGGTCTCTCTGGAGGCGGGCCAAATGCAATGACATCTTGTGAGCGAAGATCTATGAGCATCTCATCACACTCAATAATTGGAATCGCTGTAATTACTGGATCGGAGATCGTTTTAAATGAGAGCTGCTCTTCTCTAATTTCTACTTTCACTTCACTATGTTCCATAAACTCATCCTCTTTGAGCAAGCATTGATTTGATTGTTGATAACTTTAGCATTTTTACCAAAAACAACGTAAGCTATCAACTTATGTCAAGAGCAATTTTCCACATTCATAGCTCTCCGATATTTTTTATCCTTTCCCTCGGCTGACATTCAACGATTTAACTCAAAAGATCGCAAATTCCAGCAGAATGTGCTTGCGGGTTTTGAGTCTCATTGCTAATTTGACGACGTCAAAATAACCCACAAAAAGATTGTGGAAAACCTGTTCATAACTCCGGAAAATATGTTAATAAAAACGCCCCAAGACACTTGGTCTGAGTTCTTAGAGTTTATAAGCGAACACGCTTCCGCCACGGAATTTCAGAACTGGTTCGCTTCCATACGCGTGCTTGAGGCAAAAGACAATGAAATCTGTCTTGAAGTTCCCAACATCTTCGTAAAAGAATATGTGCTCGACAACTATAAAAAAGATCTCTGTGCCTTTCTTCCTTTAAAATCTCCTGGCGAACCTGCAATTACATTCGTCATCGCCGAAGTGAGGAAAAAACCCGCGCCTGTAGAAACCGCTATCTCTCGAGAAACACCAAGCGCGCCTGCACCAGAACCTACTTCCGGTATCGCAGAAATAAGGCTCAACCCAAACTACACTTTCGACAACTTCATTGAAGGACCTGCCAACCAGTTCGTAAAATCTGCTGCGATGGGCGTCGCCAGCCGTCCCTCCAAATCCTACAATCCTCTATTTATTCACGGCGGAGTGGGACTTGGCAAAACACATTTGCTTCACGCCATTGGACATCACATTCATCAGCACAACAAAAAATTGCGCGTGCATTGCATCACGACAGAAGGATTTATCAACGACCTCGTCGACAATTTGCGCAATAAATCCATTGATCGCATGAAGCGATTTTATCGCACCCTCGATGTTCTCATGGTCGACGATATCCAGTTTTTACAAAACCGACTCAATTTTGAAGAAGAGTTCTGCAACACCTTTGAAAGCCTCATCAATCAAGGCAAACAAATCGTCATCACCTCTGACAAACCTCCCGGTCAACTCAAGCTCTCCGAACGGATGATCGCGCGTATGGAGTGGGGTTTAGTGGCCAACGTCGGCATTCCCGATTTAGAAACACGTGTTGCTATCTTGCAACACAAAGCAGAACAAAAAGGAATTCGCATCCCTCAAAAAGTTGCCTTCTTCATCGCAGAACACATCTTTAACAATGTCAGACAACTCGAAGGCGCTATCAACCGCCTCGGCGCCTATTGTCGTCTCATGGGACTAGATGTCACCGAAGAAGCCGTTGAAAAAACCTTAAGCGAACTCTTTCAATACGCTCCCAACAAAAAGATCAACGTCGAGAACATTCTCAAAAGCGTATCAACCATTTTTGGCGTCCGCGTCAGCGATTTAAAAAGCGGCACGCGCACAAAAGATGTCGCATTCCCCCGCCAAGTTGCCATGTATCTAGCTAAAGAGATGATCAATGATTCTCTCATGCGCCTAGCCTCCGCTTTCGGAGGAAAAACCCACTCTACACTCCTTCACGCCTGGAAAAAAATCTCCGGCCAAGTAGCAAAGGATGAAACCCTCCGCCGCCAGATCGACATGGCCCGCCGCAACATTGAAGCTTGAATTAACTATTTTCATACTCTCAAAAGAAGTAAATTACAGGATATAAGGATGATCAGGATAGAGAATTCCCTATCCTGATCATCCTTATATCCTGTAATTTACTTCTTTTGAGAGCACAGAATTTACTCGGCCAAAATAAAATGACTAAAAATTTAAGCTATTATCTCAGCCTTAATTGGTCATATACAATTGAGGAAGATTCCCACAACGGCAAGCAATTTTACATCATTCGTGTAAACGAACTTCCAGGAATATGTACAGATGCATCCACACTAGAAGAAGGGATGAAGAACATAAAAGAAGCGATCTCTGGTGCAATTATGTTGTACATGGAACAAGGAGAGCCTGTCCCTGAGCCCAATTTCTGACCTTTCATATGTGAAAATATTCGTTAGAGCCCTCTAAATTAAACAAAACATTTACTCTCTGGGTTGCCCAGATTCCTCTCACCTGTTATAAGGGAGAAAATGACCCAAACCCATAAGAGGTCACCGTGTTTAAAAAAACTGGAAACAACCTATTTGATAAAGACATGACCCATCCACCCCACACCTTTCCCGATCTAGCCGACCGTCCTCGAAACCCCTTTACCACCGACCTCATGAGCGTCATCGATCCTCATACCTTCGAGTGCGCTGAAGACGAAGCCTCCGTCAACGAAGAACCAGAAACAATCATTGCAGAAGGTGTCTCTATCAAGGGCTCCATCTCCTTTAAAAAGCTCATCCGCATCGATGGCTCCTTCGAAGGGGAACTCCTCTCCTCCGGCAAAATCATCATCGGCCCTAATGGCACTGTCGTCGCCAACCTCGATCTCGAAGAGGCCTTCATCTCCGGCAAAATCACCGGTGACATCACCGTCACAAAACGCCTAGTCCTTAGAGGCCGAGCAGAGGTCCGAGGGAATATCACAGCCCCTCTCCTTAGCGTTGATGAAGGGGTTAGTATCATCGGCACCCTCAATGTCGCTACGCCCTCTATAACCCCCATAGAATGTGATCTCGACGATCCCTATTCCAGCGATAATTAAGTCCCTTTGGCCTCAAAAAACGGTTAAGCCTAGAGAGGCTTAAGCAAGACTGGCTCAATCTTTTCAAATTCGTATAAAGTCTTATCAATTTTCTACAATCGCAAATACCATATAATCAGATACTTGCAATTTTAACACTTAGATATATGCAACTAAGCCATTAATTATTAAAGTCTTACGAATAACGCATTTTTCAAAAAACGCGATTTTCAATGTAAATTACTAACCACAAGTAAATTACATTAATTGCTAAACATGAGGATCATTAATCACACTAAGCTATCTAAATCAATAAATTAAAATCTAATTAATTTATTTACAAATACTTAATTACAAATTAATAATTTTATTATAAAATGACAAGTAGAAAGAAAAATAAAAAGAGGTCAATTCCATGGCAGGTTTTACTACCCCACAAATAGGTCAGTTGATGTGTAACTATGCTCAACAACCTAGTCACGATCCAATCGAATCTATTATGGTTATACGGAGTATACGTCTATTGGATTCTATTGAATCTCTTGTAAAACCAATCATAGAAAAAATTGCCAATTTGTTTGATTTTTCAATTCCAGAAGAACTAAACCAGCTTCCAGAAGAACTAAAAACAAAACAAAATCTGAAGGTTTTTTTTCATGAATCTTCTTCAAATGCATACTTAAGAATAAAAGACAGGATAGTAGAACGTGAAAAAAACAATGATAAAGAAACAACTGACACTCCATTATATAAATTAGAAAACGGATCTGAAAAAGGCACAAAACATAATATAAACAACCCCAGTTTTGGTTTTCTTATTCGTTTAGCGTGCAATCAATATAATAAAAATAAAATTGAAGACAGCAACATATTAGATAGGATTTCTCATAAAAATATAGATAAAAATACTCTACACTTTGTATCCCAAGGATATTGCCAAGGAATATGCCGTTGGATTATAAATCTTTATCTCAGAGTAAAAAATCAAATTCCTGGTGTTGACACTAAAATTCTTCTAAATGCGATATGGAAAGAATTTCACAATGGTATTGAAAATGTGATTAACCACGAATCTACATTACTTCAAAGTATGCATCTTCGTAAAGGCAGTATATTAGGATTGAATGTAGGGACTCAACCGACAGAAAAAAATATATGGAGTTATGTATTTAAAGAATATGCAAGACCGGCTATTATGATGTCTTATGAAGATTGGGTAGGATCCGAAGAAAATCCCAAACTGAGTGTTAATTTTATAAAGCAATTTGATAGTCTTAAACCAGGCGTCTATTTTGCAGATACTCATTGTCATGCAATGATCTATATAAAAATTAGTGATGAAGAAAGTTATTTCATCGATCCAAATAAGGGATATGCAGAAATTGATGATCAAAATGCATATGATAAAGCCGAAAAAGTAAGAATAGGTCTTTGGCAGTATACTTTTCCCGCAAAGGAATCTCTACCTGATAACTCCAAGTATATCAGCTTCTATCCAGTCGATCTTCGTCATGCCGAAACTAAGCAAGAAACATTCTTAGAAAAAGAGTTTATCTAACAAAATCTCATCTTTGCCCTTCTCCTTCATGAGGGGGGCCTAGGTTTCAGCAACGCCTTCATAGAAAAAAGTCACCTAAAATCCTTACTCTTAAGCTCAGTCAATAGGCCATTCTTGCCTGTGTTCTAGTTATTTTCCCTCTTTTTTTTAATTAAAATAATAACTATACACAAAAAATATTTTTAATACTGTTTATATAATTACATTTTTATATAATATATTAATACAGCTAATTAACAAGCTTAAATTAATGCAACATTATAATTTAAAAAAATAATAAGAGGAAAATATGAATAGTACCCAAACTTTAATCGTAAGACCCCCTGTTGAACGAATGGCCATCCAGGGTAAGGAAAATCCCTTATCCAAATGCATCAGAAAATGCGATAATAAAGACCTTACGGAAGCAGCTCCCATTGGAGTGTATATTAGCACGAATGAAACAGGTCTAGCGAAAACGCGTGAAATCTTGAACAATACCCCTAAAATTAAGGACGGATGCCACATTGGATTTAGCGGCTGGCATAATTTTGATATCATGGTCATCAGAAAATCCGATTATGCGATCATTTGTGATATCAATCCTGAAAATGCTTATTTTCTGCATCATGTATTAGAGATGATCAAAAATAACAGCGACAGACTACACTTCGTAGGAGCAGCAGCAAGTTATGTGAAAAAAGTAGACCGCACTAATATCATTGATCCAAACAAGCTCGAAACTTCTGTCGCATTTCAACCCAATGTGAGTGAAGATCCTATTTATGACGATGTTGTATTTCCCTCAGATGAAATCCCAATAGAACTCAAAAGAGAAGGCAGCTGGTTAAACACAGATGAAAGTTACCAGTATATTCGAAAGCTCGCCCAAAACGACAAAATCGTCCTCATCTCAGAGAATATTCTTAATACAGCAACCTTTGAAAAAATTAAAAATGTCCTGCAGAACAACAATTTCCAAATCGACTCTCTTTATGTCTCCAATATCCATGACTATATGAACACAAAAGAGAATCGAGAAACATTCCTAAAAACGATAGATACATTATCCGAAAATGAAACAATCATCATTACCACTGATTCACAATTGATACAGAAATCTGAAAAAGCAAAATCCATCTCAGATAAGAATAATTTCTTCTTCGGTGAGATAAAATATTATATGGCTTTGCTTTCTCCTAAAACAAGTGATACAGACACCAAGAAATAATACTGATCCTACCATTTGGGCAGGAAATCCCCTGCCCACTTTGAACTCATTCAAATAGATTCTATTGAAAATCCAGCCATCTTTCTTTAAAGTTCTCTGGAAGGATAAACTCTAACCCGAGATACGCGCATGCTTCATTTCCTACTGACAATGATCCTCTCTTTTGTCTCCATTTTTGCATTTGGACAGTCTCAACAAGAACGTTTCGTAAAACATGGACAGGTAGAACTATGGACCGAAACTTTTGGAAAGCCAAATGATCCTGCCATTTTATTAATCATGGGCGCAGGTTCATCCGCATTTTTTATTCCAGATGTCTTTTGTAAGGAACTTTCCGAGAGTGGCTATTTTGTCATCCGCTACGATCATCGCGATGTGGGAAAATCCAGCCTCATCGACTATGCAAAACACCCTTACACCTTAGATGACTTAGCTTTAGATGCTCTTGCCATTTTAGACTCCTATAAGATCCCAAAAGCTCATGTCGTAGGGCTGTCCATGGGAGGATTTATTGGACAGATCCTAGCCATTAAATATCCTGAGCGCCTGAATAGCTTAGTCTCTATGATGTCCTCACCTGACCACTCGGTCATCGTCGCCTACACCAAAGGAGAAGATACCAACGGTTATTCACTCCCACCCCCTGCTCAAGAAGCGATGGACACATGGAGTGAGATGAAACGACTACCTGCTAACACTCCAGAAGAGCGCATTGCTCTCAAATTGAAAAATTGGAAGCTGTGCGCAGGTGCGGGCTATGATGAGGAAGAATGCAGAGATATGGAAGTGCGCACCATGGCCAGAACAAAAAGACAGGAGGCTATTTTTAACCATTGGTCTGCAATGGCTTCATGGCCTTGTCGTCTCAAGGAATTAGAAAGTGTCACAACTCCAACGCTTGTGATTCATGGCGGTGGCGATGTTGTTCTTCCACCTGAGCATGGGATAGCGACAGCAAAAGCAATCCCCGGATCTCAGTTAATCATTATTCCTGGGATGGGACATATGGTGAATAAGCACTTCTCTCATGAGGTTGCGTCTTACATTTTGTTACATGTGAGAAAGGCATCTTAGGAATCAATATCTCTTCTATCTCATAGGTGGTTATCTTCTTTGATTTTAATTGAAAAAATTTATAGAACGCATGTAGGATATCACCTGTTGGCTGACTAATTCGAACGGAACTGAATGGGAATTACTGATCTAATACATAGTGAGTACATTGCATACGTTGATGAAAGTGGAGATCATAGTCTTACTTCAATTGATGCAAGCTATCCAATATTCGTCCTTTCTTTTTGTGTATTTAAGAAGGAATATTACGCTCATACAGTAACGCCAACCCTTCGCATGCTCAAATTTCAAACATTTGGCCATGATATGGTGGTCTTACATGAACAAGATATCCGTAATAAAACTGGGGCATTCAAGTTTTTAGGGAAAATGCAAAGAGAACATTTTTTGGAAAGGCTGAATAGTCTAGTAGCTGCAACTGATTTTACGCTTATTGCACCAGTTATTGATAAGCATAAACTCAAAAAGCAAGCTTTTGGTGATACTCATGCTTATCATCTTGCGATGAGAATTGGTCTTGAAAAGCTTTTCTCATTTATACAAATGCAAACTCAGGAACATTGCCTTACTTACGTCATCTGTGAAGCTCGTGGTCGCACTGAAGATCAAGCACTAGAATTAGAGTTTCGCCGTGTTTGCGATGGTCATAATTCACTGCAGAAAGCACTCCCATTTGATCTTATTATTGCTGACAAAAAAAGCAATTCTGAAGGACTACAGTTTGCTGATCTGGCAGCAAGACCGATCGGACTATCCGTTTTACGGCCTGGTCAACCCAACCGAGCTCTTCAAATTCTTGAGAAAAAATTACATAGAAACGCAGTAGGAGAGGCTATTGGGCATGGACTTCATCTTCATCCTTAAAAAGCGAAAAGCCCCGAGGTAGTCCTCAGGGCGTAAGCGCCGGCCAGGTAGTCCCAACCCATTTATACTTTCATATTATGAAAACCCATTGTTTTTTTCATCTTATTTTTCAATCAATCAGAGAATAAGATACTTGGCTTATGCTCCAAAGGCCAAGGCATCGATTTGGGTAGGGAAAAAGGCTTTTAATTCCCTACCTGCACTTCTAAATAAGTCATCTTCGCACTGAGTGGCAATGAGAAGGATTCTGCGATCACAGAGCGCTTCCGCTTGTTTTTTAGAAACAATCTGATGACGAAACTCCCCCGTCTCTAGAAAATGAGACCGATCGAATCGCTTCCTCAACACAGAAATCACAGGAACGCTGAATAGTTCGCCTAGCTTTTTGGCAAGAAGCAGCTCAGGATCTAACCCCACTTTTTGCTTCTGCCAAAATGAGGTGGGCATGGGAATGAGAAATTCTGGGAGAAGATGCTTTTGCTGCAGCCACTGGTAGGCCATTAGGGAAGCTGCCGCTGCGATGCCATCCTTGTGACCCTTATGAACCTCTTGAAGCAGGGCTCTGGCAGGACCTTGCGCTTCTACTGCGGCAAGCTGATGGTGGATAACGACATGGCGATGGATGCATCTGTCACAGCGCCCCTTACTGAGTTCTGAAAAGCATGTACGACATCTGCCTTGGGTCTCTATGAGGGAGATGTGCTGAAGGCAATGAGGGCAAAAAAGAGGGCCGTCTGCTGAGAGACTCTGCTCGCAGTGCAAGCAGAGCCTCGGGTACAGTAGTTGCAAAAGTCGTTTGAGATTAGAACTGAAGCCCATAGCGCGGTTTATCCAGCGTTCCTCGGATTGTCAGGGTGAACGCTTCTGTGAGCTTGAGAACCACGTCTTGGCGCATTTTGAGATTGATGTGCATTTTGCCATCAAGACCGATGAAGGAAAGGTCTTTATCAGGAGAGAGATAAAACTCCGTTCGCGCGCCTTCGCTAAAGGCATTATCTAAAGAGACGAGATAAAATTTGTCGCCGCGGAGCTCCATCTGAATTTCTCCTTGCACGGGTGTAAGCAAGTCGGGATCAACTCCCAATTTTTTGATCGCGTCTAATGGGGTATCCAAAAACGAAGTTTCCTTTTCGAACTGATTGACAAATTGAAGCTGTCCTTCTCCATGCAAACTAGATATGTCGTTGAGAGTACCCCGAATGCCGGTTAAAATAAAGCTCTTGAGAGTAAATGGTTTTAGCTCGGATTGCTCCTGACCCAGTTTTTTCATCAGACTAGGCTGTAGGTTGTAAACTTTGATATGAGGGATATGAAGATTCCAGTCTTGTGCTTTGCTCAGTTCGATTGTTTTAATCGCAATGTTTCCTGCAGCGTCTTCGATTTTAAGCTGAGAGAGGAGGAAATGGTCTGGCGCCATCTCTAGAGTGGCTTCAAGACTGTTTAATCGATAGTCCATCATTTCAAAGTCTTTTCCTGTCAACGTGCCGCTTGCAAAGAACCCTTTTTTAGCTTCGTGCCATAAAACTAAGTCCCCTTGCCACTGATAACCGCTGCCCAGTTTTAACGTTTGCAAACCTTCGCGAAGATCCTTTGGGAGCACAGGAGAAATAGCTCCTCCGTCCATCTTAATCTCTCCGCTGAACACAGTGGCTTGAGGAACTAATCTTTGGGTGCTTTTAGCAAGAGAGCAAGTCAGACCAAAGCAGCTGCCTTGGATGCTCTCAAGGATGGGTTTGGAGTTTTGTGTGGTGAAGAGAACTTTGAGGCCTTCTGCTTTGGGATGATCAAAGAGTTTGAGCATTCCATAAGGTTCTTTTGCAAGATCCACTTGGAAAGAGGCCCAAAGCGGTGTGTGATCGATAAAGGCTTTAGCGCGCAGGCTTAAGAGTTCTTTTTCGTAGTTCACCTGCACTAGCTCAAAGGGCAAGCTTTCGCTTTTATAACCGTAGATGCCTGGTTTTAAATTCCCCTGAAAAGCAATTCCCGATTTTGAAAATTGCAGATTTCCTTCTCCGATAAAGTTGCCTTCCCACTCTAACTCTTGCAAAGCAGAAGGCAATATATGGGCATCGATAGCAAAACCGATGAATGCTGGCGTGAGGGAAAATTGCATTTTTTCCAAGGAAAGATCGGAGAGCTGAGAGATCTTTTCTGCGGATATTTCTGCGAGTTCTTCACCACTCCATTTGTGTTTGATGCTCAAGTCGATGCCCTGGCAAACGATACCTTGATTTTTGTGATAGGTAAACTTCACTGTCTGGTTATTTGTCGCAATAATGGGCAGAGATTGTAAATCCAGCAGTAGGTTTGCCTCCCCTTCTATGCGAAGAGAATCTTGTGGATCGGAAAAATCTCCATCGAGTGCAGCGCCGATGTTAAATGTTCCCTTGGGAAATAACGAAATCGGTAAATTTCCTTTGATCGAATCCAAGGTGCACGAAAGACGCTTTTTGTCTGTGAAGATCGTCGCTTTGCCTTTCAAAGAAGTTCCTTCCCACTCTGCATCAAACTGAGGGCAGATGACTTCATGCGCATTCACGATAAAGGCTCCTTTGAGCTGAAGCGCGCCGGCTGAGAGCCTTTCTAGGAACAATTTTTCTCCCATCATCTGTCCGCTGATGTAAAATAAAGGCCATGGCGCTCCTTTGACTTTAAGGTCGCGGCTATGCGCCTCAAAGGAAAATCCTTGGCTCAAATCTTCTGAAAAGAGTTTAGCCTCAAGGGTTCCCTCGAGTCCCCACTCCTGTAAATTTTTTGGAGAAAATGATGGGGGGAGAAAACCGGCGCCGTGCAAAAGAGCAGCATGTGCGTGCAAGTCTTGACAACTGAGGATGGGGTTCAGCTCAAATGCAGTGATCCCCAGTTCCTCATCAAAACTGCACTTTTGGATATGGAGAAGCGTCCCTCCGAAATGGGTGGTTTCTGAGTTGAAGGCAATCTCCCATTGAGCTGCCCCAGAAGGATTAGCTACCCCATCCAAATGGGCAAGCTCTTGCTTTTCATCGACAACTGCCAAAGAAAACTCTAAAGTCCCTTCTTCTAAATGGCTCGTCAGCTGATGAATTTGAACTGTTAAAGGTACTCCATTTTTAAGCTCCCAGATCCCTTCTGCATTTTCCACGCGGAGCAGTTTGCTTTCAGAATCGATAGCGACATCACAGCAAGCATCTTTGATCCAAGTCTCTGGATGGACTTGAAGAGCCACTTTGTCAAAACTCCCAGCAAATCTCCACTCTGCCTCTTCAGGTGATCTTAATGGCAACTCCAGCACGAGTCCTTCTTCACCGCTGGAAAAATGCCCTAAAAGAGAATCACTTTTGAAAGAAAATGAGGGGTCTAGTTTGCTGACAATCGAGAATAAATTCTGCGCCTCTCCTGCAATCTGAGAGGAGGAAAAGACGATTTTTTCTTTTTCGCCATCGATGTCTAAAGAGCCGCATAGAGCAATCCCTTCACAGGTTGCGTAAAAACAAGGGATTTTAAGGTTTTTTCCATCCCATTGCAGACTTCCTTCGATACTTTCCAAAGTCAGATCGGGATCGTAACAATGCAGAGAGGATTCATTGAGAGAAAGCTCTCCACTCCACTGCTTAAAGCGAAAATCGTAAGCAAATTGCGCGGGTTTTTCTTTGAGTTCTGGCAGGGCTAATTCACCCAAAACATGTTGGACGAGCACTTCATCCCCTAGTACTTTGACTTGAATTCCTTCCGATGAAATAGAGGCATCGCACTCCAACTGGCCACAGAGGTTAATGTCAGAAGCAACTGCGGGTGCACATGCAGATAAAAGATGTTGAAATCCGCTGCCATCTCCATGAAGCGATACATCCGCTTTGTGATTTGCCAAAGTGAGCCGAAGTTGCAAACTCGACGGATCTCCATGCTCTGGTTCGAAAACGAGTTCTAGTTCAGGCTGCTGCAGTGATCCTTTGCCCAAAAGATGGAAGTCTGCCCTTACTTCATTTTGGACAAGAGTTCCGTCCACATTGAGCTCGGGCTGCTTCTCTGGCTTAAGCTCTAGCTCTGCGCTTAAGTTTGTCACCTCAAGCCCATGATCAAAAACGTACTGTCCCTTCTGCAGATGGAAAGAAAAAGAATCCACCTTCTGAATCTCTAAATTTGTCCCTAAGAAAACAGATCCTTTAAGAGCTAACTCTCCTGCGATTTTTCCCCCACCCACAGGCACATTGGGAAGGACTAATCCAGCCAGTGGCAATAAACGGTTTAGATCGCTTTCTTCTAATTTAAAATCCACCTGCAAACCTTGGGTCTGCATCGCAATATCCACAGAAAATAGCGGAGTGGACTGAAGGTTGGGATCTAATGAGAAGTTTAATACTCCAATTTTATCTTCCGTCTTGCCAGGTGCCATAGAGAAATAGAAGCAAGAAGAAGGAAGTTGAAGCACTCCCTGTTGAATTGCCCATTTCGGCTGAAAATAACGGGTGCGGTACAAAAATGCAGGAGGAAGATGATTGTTAGAACCAGGGGTATGAAGAAGAACTTGAGGATGAATCAATGTAAGCTCTGGAGAAAAACGAGCGCGAAACAGATCTCCCGACGGCTTGAATTCTATCCGATCCACCAGCAATTCTGAGTTTTGCTCACGGATGCTCAAATTGGAAAGAACAATCGCTCCATTTTCCCACTGTATTTTCCCATAGGAAACAATTCTTCCTTCAGTAGTGGGAAGAAAATAATTTAAACCATATTTACAGCCTATAATGGCAAGAGGCTGATAAAAGAAAACGACCCCGGCGCATAGACCCCCGAGCAAAAGCCATCTCTTTTTGAATCGTTTCGCGGAAGTCATAGCCCACCATTATTGATTACTGGACGAGGTTTAAGTATTCCTCTTTTTTTAGAAGGTTATCCATTTCAACGGGATCATGCAACTTTATTTTGAAGAGCCAACCTTCTGATTCTGCAGATGCATTGATGAAGTGGATAAAATCATTGAGTTTTTGATTGATCTCCACAATTTCACCAGATACTGGTGCATAGATGTCCGCCGCTGCTTTTGTCGATTCCAATACGGCGATCTCTTCACCCGCTTTGACATGCTTGCCAACAGGAGGCAGCTCCACAAAGACAACTTGCCCCAATTCTTTTTGCGCATGATCGGTAATCCCGACCATACCGATCCCGTCCTCCACTCTAATCCATTCATGTGACTCAGTGAATTTCATGATCTTTGCTCCGTTTAAATGTAAAACTCGCCCAAAGGCGTGGATGTTGTTCCATAGAAAAATGCTGCGGACTCATCGCAAAATGCTGAGGCGCGCCTTTAACGCGGTGAATGCGATAAGCAAAACCGATCTTTTCAAAAGAAGCCGGGTCGAATCCGTGCAAAGCGTGCGATGGAATAAAGATCTGCAACGCGTAGTCTTTTTTACCGATCTCAGCTGTTAGTTGAAGATCGGATGGATCGCAAAGAGGATGGGTGTCCTCTGTGCGAAAATGGGTAATTTCTTGAGCAGATATTCCTTGGACCGCTTGAGGAAGAAAAACAAAGCGATGACAAAACCGCGTTGAAAAACCTGCCGTCTTTAAATCTCTTGTGTCGAAAAAAAGTTCCACAGCGTCCCCTTCCTCAAAACGGGGATAAAAGACCTCTTCGCAGGGTTTGTTGACAAAGACCGCTGCATAGATGCCTGCTTCGCTCCATGCCAAGGCGACATCGGCAAAGCGCTCCTCTGCTAAAAACTCAGATAGATCGGGAAGTAAAAATCTACGCATCTGTTTGCTAGAGGGGGGTGTTTTCACATAGGAAATCTCCCCTTCCAAAGTAAAAAAATCTAGCGGTGTGAGCGACGGCAGCTCTTCGAAAACTTCTAAGTTCATCGAAGTTCCTCAGTGACTTCTGAAGAGAATGCAATCGCATTTTTTTGCTGAATTCTCTGCAACACTTTGAGCATCATGTCACGCTTAGCATCAAAAGAAAGAATCTGATGTCCTTGCTCTACGGCTTTAGCAGGTACAGTCTTAGACACACCCTTTTCTTGGACACAGTAAAACGCCATCTGGCCGCGCTCTCCGATGTTGACAGAAGACCACGCTCCAGGTTCTAATCGGAACATTTCGTCTTTAGAAAATGTAAGCTGCGTGCAGCGTTCCACAAGCTGCTGTTTTGTGTCTAAGAGCCACTGGGAAGAAAGAGAGCTTTCCTCTTTATCGGACCTCACCCACATGGGATCTACAGGGTTAGACTTTAATGCACCTGATGCTTCTTTCATAAAGACGAGCATGCGTGCGTTGCTATAAAAATTCAGCGGAAGGTCTCCCTCTGTTCCAGGTAAGAACCCAAAATAAGCGCGGTAGTTATCCTCGATAGATTTGAGAAGATCGGCAAAAAAAACTTTCCCGATTTGATCTTTGACTTCTTTAAACGGCTTGATTTGACCATCGCTCTTTTGAAAAGATTTCGCATCTTTTCTTCGAGCATCGGGGTAAAAGTCCTCTAGTTTCTTATCCAAAAGCCGATCTAGGGTTCCATCGGAAGAAGCTTTTGCAAAAGTAAGAATGTGTTTTTCTTGATCGCGACGCACGACTTGGAAACGATAGAAATACTCGCTGTTTGGGGAGTAAAAATTCAAACGATCATTGGCTGCATTGGGAGCTTCTCCCTTCAAAGAGGCATTTTCCAAAAGCAAGGTCAGCTCTGAGCTGTCTTTAAGCCCTGGAATGGAAAATGTCGTCCCTTTCCCTTTCAGTCCAATCGTTGCGTAGTTCACATCGCCACTTTCTAAAGCCAGTCTGATTTTCATCGGCTGCTCTTCGACCATCTTTAATCGCGCGAACTGATCCACTTTGCTCCGCACTGTAGGATCGAGACGATCTAAGGCTGCAAGGCGAGTTTGCTTATCTTCTGCTTTCAAAGAAGAAATTTCAGAAAAATTCTTTTTAAGAACTTCCCAATTAAGATCTGCGAATTCCCATTCCCACGTCTCTTTAACGCTGATTGCCTTGCAAAGGTCTTCTTTGTTAACAGAGCTCCACTCAAGCTCCACTTCACGTTCCACAAGCTCTGGTGCCTTTTTTTCGATCTGTTCCAAAGAAGCCATTTGCCGAGGGATGCGCAGATCTGTACGCAGTCTCAATGAATCTGGAGAGACCCCTTCGATATAAGTCTGAAATTTCATGAGAGACCGAAAATCAGCCAGCTGCAAAGAAGGTGGGCATTGGTACAAAGAGACTCGGACATTTTCTTTTGCAAAATCATCAAACTGCTGATAAGCCAGAGGATCGATAAGCACACTTGCGCTTCCATCTTCAAATAACCTGCGGAAGAGCATCACCTTTTTCCATGTATTGATGAGCGTAGGCTCATCCAAACCAAGCGCTCTCATTTTATGATGATAATAGCGATCTAACTCTTCCGATGTCGGCTGAGCGTTTCTGGAAATCTGCTGATACCCATTGCAGATATTCTGGATGAGATCAGCGCGCACTTCTTCTATCTCGACCTTGTAGCCTTTTTCTTCTGCGATCTGAGCCGCATTTAAGATAAACTGTCCCACCATGGAGATAAAACGAGGACCAAACCAATCTTCCATCGATTTAAATCCAAAAAGATGTAAATCGTAATGGGCAAGCATTGGATCTGGCGCAACACCCAGCTGATTTTGCTGCATAGCCAAAATCTGCTTCAGTACATCCGAAGAAACCATCGACTGGTCCACATAGAGTTTGCTCATCAAATACAGAGTGTCTAGAGTTGCCTGGTCCGATCTGTTTTTAAGCTGGCGATAATGCTCGAGCACTCCCGGTGTAAATCTTGCCCAGACCCCCTCAAGGCTAATCTGAGAAGACTTGGGGTGCACGTAAGGGCGGAAAGAATGGATCTTTTTGAGCCTCTGATCAAGATCTCCTTTGAGCTCTTCAAAATACTGCTTCGCTAGGATCAATCCAAGACCTGTAGAGAGAAAATCCTTCTCCACGACCCCATCGTTGAACAAATTAGGCATGCCCCCCTTTTCCTGATTTCCATCATTAAACGGAGAGGTTTCGATTAAGTAGGTAAGCGCCGCCAGCTCTCTTTGCATGAGCGGCTTGCCACCGACTCCCCTGCCAATTTCCCTATCCGATACAGCTTCTTGCGGGGCCATCGCGCTATAGGTCCCAAAGAAACAAAAGGAAATAATAATCGCACCTGTAATGACAAATAAAAAATATTTTTGATATTTACGCAAAAAGTTCAGCATTCGTTCCTCTCGAAAGACCAGCTAAAATAGGGGATCATACAAGGAAAAGGAGAATTTCTAAAATAGAAAAGTTGAGATTGGGCAGTAGTAATTAGCCCTATTTTATGTTATCATTTCCTTCAAAAATGGAGAAAATATGATGTCTTTATTCATAGGCGTGACAAGTTTTTTATTGATTCGCCATGGGGAAACCGATTGGAACAAAGAAGGCAGACTGCAGGGACAAAGCAACGAAGCCCAATTGACTCAGCAAGGAGAAGATCAAGCCCAGCATGCAGCAAATATTCTATTTAATTCTCTGAAGGACAAGCAAATCGAGATTTGGACCTCCGGCCTTGCAAGAACAGATAAAACGGCATCCATCATAGCTAAAACCTTGAACTACCCTGAAAATGCCATCCAATCCGATGCGCGCTTAAAAGAAGCTAACCATGGGCAATTAGAAGGAAAAACCGCAGCGGAATATGAAATCGATCCAAGCTACCAAAGATGGGAAAATTTAACCTCCAAAGAGCAATTTTTTAATGCGATGGATGGTGCTCAGGGAGAAAGCTACAACAAAGTGGCCTCGCGCGCTAAAGCCGCCCTCATGGAAATTGAGAAGCTCAATCCTCAGACCATCAAGATCATTGTGACCCATGGAGGCGTCATTAATGCGCTGCGAAAAGAGGTGACGGGCACCTATGAATTCCCCAACATTAAGAATGGAGAAGTGATCGTCCTCCAAAAAAACGAGAATGAATTTACTCTGACAACTTTTGAGAATTTTATAGCTGAATCGCAGACAGATTCCTAAACTAGCTGCTTCACCATAAAATATTTACAACCTTCTTTTGGATAATTTTCTTGGACCCATTGCACCTCATACCCAAACTTCTCATAAAAAGGCTTCGCTTGAAAATTTAACGTGTCCAAAAGTGCAAATTTGCACCCACGAGCAATCGCAGCCTTTTCCAGCCCCTGGAGAATTTGGGATCCTATGTTTTTTCCTCGCAGATGTTCGCTGACCCAAATATTATCGACCAGGAGCCAATAGCCAAATGTGCGTGCTGCAGCTCCTGCAAGGAGTTCCTGTTTTTCGCCATAAACGGCAACGGCTAAAGAAACTTGTTCTTTCACTTCCCAACTTGCAAGATTGAATTCCTCAATCTTCTTCTCAATAGCAGCAATCAATTCTTTCGGGGGCTTATCGACGACTTCTATTTTCATATTTTTTCCTTTTTCGCCTATCCATTGAAATAATCCATGTTGAAGTGGAATTCAACCTCTTTCAATCACGACATCTTCATAGGTTTGGTCAAAATGTTGGATATGCAGACGCACTGATGTTCCCTTCTCACCTAACATAAGAGATACGAATTGGTGTACTGGCATACGCAATGTATCGATTTCATTTTCATCATTATTAGGTGAAATGCTGAGAATGACATCACCCACATGAATTTTTCCAGAAAGCGCAGCAGGAGAACAAGGGAGAACTTTAGAGATCTGAATAGCGGGCATGATCAAAGATGCATTGATCCCTATCCCAACTAAATGGAAAAAATGCTCTCTGATAAACGGGATGATTGCTTCCCATTTAGCATTGGATAACACATGGAGTTCATTGGAAAATACTTTTATTTTGCTATCTTTTCCTTCTGCACGCAACTTCTTATGCAATGCGACGGAAGAAGGACGCGTTCTGCGATCGTCAAATTCACCTAACAAAATTAACGTTTTTGAGTGGATATATTCTGTGTTATAAACTGCAGATCTTTCTATTAAGTTTTTTCTCAACGATCCAGCCTCGGCTACTAGATTCATGAAGATTCCATCCAGATACTCGGGCAGCAAAGAAAAGAATGTCGTGAAATCGTACCATCCCCCTTCTAAAATTTGCAGTGCAAGCTGCGGTGTATACTTATGGACCATGCTTGCCAAGGTAGCTCCCTTGCCACCCCCATAAATCCCCATTCGTTGAGGATCTACATCAGGTAGCTCAGCAAAATAATCAATGACTGCTGCGATCGCTTTTTGAGACTTAGGCCCTGAAAAATCCCTAGTACCTTCCGAATGACCATGTCCTGGTATAGAGATAGAAACAGCAAGCATTCCCTCTTTGGCAAAAGTTGCAAGATAACCCCCTTGTACAAGCTGCTCTCCTCCTGTACTATTCTCTGGACGTTGATACCCATGCAGAAGAAACATCACTGGAAAAGGGCCATTTCCTTGAGGTCTCAGAGTAAAGAACTCGATTTTGCGATGGGGCTCATTGGGATCGTCGATAAAATGCTGCTCTACCGCAGGAAGATCGTTTTTGATGTTTTCTCCCTGAATTTTCATTGCAAATATAGAAAAAACAAATAACCCGATTACTGTGATCTTAAATTTCATGTTCTTTCATCTACCGAGTTGAAGGTTTAGATACTATCGCCTCAAGCTTGAAATCGTGCAGTTGAATCGAGCCATCTGCAGAAGGAAGATCAAACTCAAGCACTTTATCCACGACATTTTCGACGAATTGCATTTTTAAGTCTTCAGACAAGTGATCCGCAAAAGCACACAAAGGGCGAAAAAATCCGATCAAGGCCTCTCTATCTTTAAAATACGTGTACGTCGAATCTTCACCCATCTTCTCGATCACAAATCCCGCTTCCTCTAAAAGCGCTCTGTATTCATCGGCATCGTAATAGACCCTCTTTTGCTCATAACTAGGGAAATAAGCAGCCCAGCGCCCTGTTTGGATGAGGGATTGGGCAATAGGCCCTAAATTGGAGGGTTGTTTTCCAGGTCTTGTGATGAGGGCCTTTCCACCTGGTTTTAGAGCCCTATAAAGGGACTTAAGAGCGAGGTCTTGCTCTCGGATCCAATTGAAACAAAGCAGTGCTGTTGCCTTGTCAAATTGCTCGACAAAGGGAAGATTTTTGGCATCTGCTCGTATATAAATGACATTAGAAACAGAGTAGTGTTCTTTGGCGTGCATCATTTCTGGGATCTCAACGCCAATGACGATGCCCGAAGGCACTCTAGCAGAGATCTCTGCTGTAATAGAACCGCTTCTACATCCCAAATCCAGAACCTTGTCAGCTTCATCAAAGGGAAAGCGATCTAAACTTTCCATAGCCCATTTCCATTGAAGGCCTGATTTTTTTGGATCATTGCTTGGATCTGCGATTCCTTCACCAACAGATAAATTGCTTAATCCGAGTGACAGAATGCAAAAGATAAGTAAAAAGGAACGAAACATGACAGTATCCCTGCATTTTAAGCAGGCATACTGTCAAATTTCTACAATGATATCAAACAACCCCAGCTTATCTCTTACCAAGGCTTTACGAAAAAATGCTTTGGATTTAACTCTTTTACAGCAATTGTATTGGGCAATACTGCGTAGTTGCGCGTTAGATTGCCTGTCAGAGTTTTATTAGCAGCGTTAAAAGAAAGAGTTAATGGGAATGCATAATTAGAGGATCCATAATACTGGTCAGAGACATTAATCAAGATCGGAGAAACACGCTCAAAGAGACAGGGTTTGTTCTCGGAATTAGCAATACCAAAATCACAATAAGGCACCATCTCTTGGATCTTAGCCATTCTACATCCCAGCGAATCCAAAAATATCTCCTGCTTTCCAAAGACTGTATCGTCTGTCTCTTTTAAATGGTCATTTGCAATCAAAACAACACAAGCTGTTTTGTTAACAGTTTTCGATAGTGATCCAAACAGAGAAAAATCCTCAGGCTCTCTTACTGTAATATTTTTATTCTTGGCAGTACTTTCAAGCTGATCTTTTAAGACAACGTTGCTCCGGATAATCATGAGGGTATAACCTGCATCCTTTTTTTCAAGATGGGGTTGAATATCGATGATGCATTCAAAAAGCGCCAATTTACTGACAGTCACTGCGCCGTTACATATCGCGGTAGACGACCGCACATCGATGATGTTTAATTTAGAGCCAAGTGTTTTTACAAAGATTTGGCATGCATCCAATGACACCTTGTCTTCCTCAAAACCTGTGATGATTTGATAGTAACGTGGATGCGAACCAGATAGCGCTTTAATATCTTTCGAAGATCCACATTGAAAGATAATTCTGTAAACAAGTTCTGTCGGAAGTGATGCCCAACCTTGGGGGCTCTTAAATACTGAACCTACCGAACTATTAAAATTAAGTGGTTTAATTGCTTTAACTGACATAATTACCTCATTATATTAATTGTTTTAACCTTGTATCTATAATTATATATTTTATTTGTTATAATGTAAATATAAATTTTCCATAAGCACTTAATAATAAACGTGTTAAATTATATTTTTAATCTTAGAGTTATGATGGTAATTCATTGATTATAAGATGTTTAGCGTCTTAATTTGGGAAGAAAAATGGAGCCGTATAATTCATAAAGATTAAAAACCAACAGAAGATAAAATAATTAGTTTACAAAAGATCCTTCATATCGAGCTCCATTTGGCAATGGGGCACAGGGTGCCACTTGGCTATGAACTCCCCTACGACCTTAAAACCCACTTTCTGATAGACGTGGATGGCCCTTGTATTGGTCGCCTCAGGGTCGATCAGGACCCTCCTTACATGAGAAAAATGGGTCTTTAAAAACTCCCGAATCATGGGCACTGCGAGCCCTTTTCCTAGATACTTGAGATCGCAGATGAATAAATCCAAAGTGACCACATCCTTCTCTGGGGAAAAAGTGATCAGAAAAGCAAAGGGGGTTTCTTGATCATAGGCGATCCAATAGGTCGCATCTGCAGTACCCTTAAAAAAATCCTCGAGTCCATTGAAGGTATTTTGCAGACCTACTCCATGGAGCCACTCAGCAACATGCTTTTGCTGGAGCCACTCATGAATCATAGATCTTTGTGAAAGCTCTGCAGCAGCAAATCGGAAATGAGCGTTCAAAATTCACCCTATTAAAATTGAAATCCAACCCCGAAGTTATAAGCAATCTGATACAGGGCCTTATCTTGCTTACCGTTCAAATCCTGTACTATGGGAAATCCTATCCCCCATTGCAAAACGAAACGTTTAGAGGACATCCAGATACTTGGTGTGACAAAAATCGTATTTCCTCCAGAATCTGGATCTACCTTCCCATGAATTTTATCTTTTTCTGCATAGGTCCCATCAAATTCGATCATGAGATCAAAAATCCATCCCGGCGGACTTAACTGTTTAATATACCGCGCAAAACCCCATTGATATAAATAGGAATTTCCAAATTTTGTGCCGTGATGATGTGTTGTCGTTAAATTGACACCTGGGGATGCAAATGCATACCAATTCTGAGACAAGTAAGCAAACGTGGTTCCTAAAAAATAAGAAAAGGAACCATTCCCCGTACTTGGGTTTTTTCTGCTTGATCCTGTAGGAAATTGCACATTGGTAACAATACTTCCCTGAAGGGAGTAATCTTCTCGACTTCTGCTAAAATATCCATATTCCAATTGAAGCACCATGTCTTCAATCCCAGAAGAATGAGAAGAACCCGATCTACTCTTAAGATTAAAAGGAGCGCTTAAAAACACTGAAAAGTTGTCTCGAATTCCGTAGATAACATTCGGTCCAAGGATGTTTGAATATCCATGATGAGCTTGAGTATACGATCCTACCAACTGAGGAAGAAGTGCATGCTTACCGATGAGAAGCTGACCAAAACTGATCAAAGGTGCAATTTGTGTGACAGCAGGGACAGAGAAGTTACCGATGGGAAGCGGCTCTGTTTCTTCAGCGCTAAAAAGAAAACCAGTTGTGCATAACATCAACGCGAGAAATCTTTTTTGCATAATCAATAAGCCTTGGCGTAGATCACACGGCGAGAACTTTTCTTACCAGTGAAGGGGCACACACCCTCTTCCTTAGGCGTATCTAGAGGTGTGCAGCGAATGGTAACGCCGAGATCCTTTTTGATCTGCTCTTCGGTTGCTGGATCTTCTGCCCAATGGCATGCTGCAAATCCGCCATGAATCTCAGGCTGCTCTGCATTTTTAGGCGTAAAATAGGCGTAAAACTCTTCTTTGGTGTCGATTTTTTTAATGTGCGCATCGCGGAATTTTTTAGCGCGATCAAAGAGATTCTGCTGGATGTCTTCAAGCTGTCCGAGAATGGTCGTGAGAATCTCTTCACGGGATTGATGTATAAAATCGCGGTGTCCACGATCGCGTCTTGTAACGGGCAATTTATTTCCAGCGATGTCGCGAGGCCCAATCTCAATACGCATCGGCACTCCTTTTTTGATCCAAGACCAGAGCTTGTCTCCTCCGCGGATGTCTCTTTCATCAACGATGACATTTAATCCGCGCCCTTCGTACTGAAGGTGGCGCAGCTGTCCTGCTAAAGCGTGGCAATAAGAGAGAACTTCCTGCTTCGTCTCTTCTTTATGGATGACGGGAAGGATCACGATATGAGAAGAAGCGACGCGCGGAGGAAGGATCAATCCGTCGTCATCGCTATGCGCCATGACCATCGCGCCGATGAGCCTTGTGGTCGATCCCCAAGAGGTTGTCCAAGCATGGCGAACCTCTCCATCGACATCGCGGAACTTGATGTCGGATGCTTTTGCGAAATTCTGACCGAGGAAATGAGAGGTTCCGCCTTGAAGCGCTTTGCGGTCTTGCATCATCATTTCAATCGTGTAGGTATCTACTGCGCCTGGAAATCTTTCCGAAGGGGTTTTCTCCCCTTTAATCACAGGCAGGGCGAGGTATTTTTCTGCAAAGTGCACGTAGGTATCGAGCATGCGAAGCGTCTCTTCTCGAGCTTCTGCTTCCGTGGCATGCGCAGTGTGACCTTCTTGCCAGAGAAATTCTGTCGTGCGCAAAAACATACGCGTTCGCATTTCCCAGCGAACGACGTTGGCCCACTGGTTGATCAAGATAGGAAGATCTCGATAGGACTCGACCCATTTGGAGTACATCGCACCGATGATGGTTTCAGAAGTGGGACGAACAATCAGCGGCTCTTCCAACTCGCCTGCAGGAACGAGTTTGCCATCTTTGCCTTTTTCCAGACGGTGGTGCGTCACAACGGCGCATTCTTTGGCAAACCCTTCGACGTGGCTTGCTTCTTTCTCTAGAAAGCTCAAGGGAATAAAAAGCGGAAAATAAGCGTTGGTATGGCCTGTTGCTTTGAACATGCCATCGAGAATGCGCTGCATATTCTCCCAGATGGCGTAGCCCCAAGGTTTGATGACCATGCAGCCTCTGACGGGCGAATGTTCTGCGATGTCGCTTGCACGAACCACCGATTGAAACCATTCTGGATAATTTTCTTCACGCGTAGGCTGAATTGCCGTTTGAGGCTTTTGGCTCATGATCATCTCTTCGTTGGTATGCTAGAGAGACAATGATAGGGAAGACTGGGTTAATTGTGTAGCCAAAATCTGACGCAGCTTAAGCTTGGCGGCTTGCATTTGTTCCTCTGATGCTGTCCTGCCAAGAAGGGGGCAAGTATGGGCCTGCATTGCCTCTTTGACTCGCGTGCCTGGAAGCAGAATCTGCTCAAGATAGTCCTCAGGAGGCATGACAAGAGCGATCGTCCCCTGATGCAGGAATCCCTGCCTAGTCTTTCTTTGCGCAGCGCCTGCGATCTTCCTCCCCTCCCACATGACGTCGTACTTGGTGGGCTTTGCCATGCAAAATCGAGAGCAGCTGGGATCCAGCCCGGAAAAATCTTCGGGGATTAATGTTAAAGGCGGCTGGTTATTGAGAAATTCCTTTACAGCCGACAGAACGGCATGATTGACAAAAGCATAATTCTCCAGGGTATTGATGGAAAATTCGGGGCAATGAGACGGAACGAGCACAGAGAAGGCCAGGTCCCAAATGTGAAAGACTATCCCCCCTCCTGTTGGACGGCGGGCGAGATTTAGGGACCTTTTTTGGACGCTGTCCATGTTGAGCAGCTCAGCGGGATCGGTGAAGTAGCCATAAGTGGCAGAGTCCCCTTCCCACTCGTAGAGGTGCAAAACAGGCCGACTGTAGGCATTTGCTCTCTCGAGCAGCTCACTATCAAAACGCATATTTTCTTCTGCGTTTTGAGCGCCGGTATCAATCATTTCCCATTCGGACATCTAGCTTTTAACCTTACTCTTCGATCTTGCGAAAACGAGGAGTTTCAATTCCATTCACATTCACATTTTCCAGAAACATTTCCAAAGGACGGATCCACACGGAGTTCTCGCCGAACTCAGAGTTATAAAGTGCTTCATAAACGACAAAAAGGACCAACGTCTCAGAATGGCGTCCTACAGACAGCACCCTGTATTTTTTTCCTTTATAGTGCTCGAAAATCGCACCCGCTGGCACTTGGGCCATCAAGTAAGCTTCTCGAGTTCTGTGTATCGCTTCATTCATCATGCTACTCCCTCCTCGGGTTTAATGAAAATAACACTTTGGGGAATTTATTTCCCGTGTGGAAACTTGTTCAAGAAGATCTCAACGACATAACGCTCGCAAGCTTCAGCTTTTTCCAAATTCGTAGAAGAAAACCCCTCGCAATCGTAAAAGGCCTTTTCTCCGTGTTTTAGATCTCCACCCCAGGGAGATCCCTGTACTTTCCAAAGGTGAAAATAAATTCTAGCCGAATCAAGTCGAACGACCGGTGAGCCATGCATTCCTGCGATGTAAGAAGTAGGCGGTAGGCTTCTTGGCTGATGAACGCCAATTGCACAAGGCGCAATCGTTAACACCCCTTCTCGAAAACAGCGCGCTACATGAAGAACCGTTTGTAGAGAAAACGCTCCGCTTTGGCATGTGCATTGAAATGGAGACAGATCCATCGGAGAGAGAAAGCCGCGATTCACATAAAAAAATTGGTCTCGCATCCATTGGTTTTTTTCCGCTGCCCATCGATGGATGTTGTTTGGGAAGTCCAGCTTATCAGAATAGCCTTTGTCTGTGATGATGATGAAGTAAAATACCTTGCATGTTGCCTTCATAGTTGCAAGATCCCTTACAGAAAGCTGAGAAAACACACCACCATTCCAAAAATCAATTGTTTGGCCAAACTCTTGCGTGCAAGAGGCATCAATGAAAATTTCATTTTTTAATGGGGCTTTTGAGGGAGCGTTTAATAAGATGATTTCATTACTACAGAGGATCTCCGGTTGAACGGATTCAGATGCGTTTATGTCTGTGCCGCTGAGCACTGCAAGAACGTAATCCTTAAGCTGCAGCTCTGTTGTATTTCCTAATCGAGGTTTTCCTGTATTTGGATCGATGGCAAATCGATTAAAAATAGTATCAATTTTAGTAGCCTGTTGCACATTGAGATTACATTTGCCCAAGACGACTAATGCACCTTCTTTATTGCCATGGCAAAATAAATTGACTGCTCTAGTTGCAGTGGTTGCATAACCTGGATTTATATTAACCGACATATTATTGCCCCGAAAATTACAATCACGTTTCTTAAAACAAACCGATAATATATATTATTAAAATAATTATAAGTCCTGATATTAAAATAAATCAATAAAAATTAGAGCTATAGTTAATTAAAAAAATAACTTCATATCCTGAGAGGATTTGCCAAAAAAGGAAAAACCCCATAGAATTCACAATGAGGGTAACCCCGACAGGCACACCCTCTGGAGGACATCGTATGTTTGATAAATTCACCAATCGCGCCAAACAAGTCATCAAGCTTGCCAAAAAGGAAGCCCAACGGCTTAACCACAATTACTTAGGAACTGAACACGTCCTTCTTGGCCTTCTCAAGCTCGGCCAGGGCATCGCCGTCAATGTCTTGCGCAACTTCAACCTCGATTACGATACGATACAACCATAACTATGTCGGCACAGAACACCTCCTCCTGGCCCTTCTGCGTCAAACAGACGGCGTCGCAGCCCAAGTCCTAGAAAATCTCAACATTAACCTCAAAGACATCCGCAAAGAGATCCTTAAAGAGCTTGAGACGTTTAATCTGCAACTCCCCCCAATTGGGTCCACAGGCCCCGGTTCCCCTCCAAGCTCCTCCTCTAAATCTCAAGAGCGCGGCGGGATCTCCGGCGAAAAAATGCCAGCTTTGAAAGCCTATGGCCACGATTTAACCGAGCTATGCCGCGAAGGGAAGCTCGATCCCGTTATTGGACGCAAAGAAGAGGTCGAGCGCTTAATCCTCATCCTCTGCCGCCGCCGAAAAAACAACCCTGTCTTGATCGGTGAAGCCGGCGTAGGAAAAACAGCGATCGTTGAAGGGCTGGCTCAAGCCATTGTGAAAGGAGAAGTTCCCGACCACTTGGCTAAAAAGAAACTCATCTCCCTCGATTTGACACTGATGATCGCCGGTACAAAATACCGCGGCCAGTTCGAAGAGAGGATCAAAGCCGTCATGGACGAGATCAAAAAGAACGGCAATGTTCTTTTGTTCATCGACGAGCTGCATACAATTGTCGGCGCTGGCGCTGCAGAAGGCGCTATCGATGCCTCTAACATCTTAAAACCTGCTCTTTCCCGCGGTGAAATCCAATGTATCGGCGCTACAACCATTGATGAATACCGCAAACACATCGAAAAAGATGCGGCCTTAGAGCGTAGGTTCCAAAAGATCCTCGTCGCTCCCCCTTCTGTCGATGAAACGACAGCGATTTTAATGGGGCTCAAAGCCAAATACGAAGAGCACCACAAGTGTATCTACACCGATGCAGCGCTCAAATCTGCCGTCTATCTCTCCGACCGCTACATCACAGGGCGCTTCCTTCCCGATAAGGCGATCGATCTACTCGATGAAGCCGGCGCAAAAGCAAGAATTGCGATGATGCATCCTCCTCAAGATATTACGAAATTCGAAGCAGAAATCGAGGAAGCAAGACTTGCCAAAGAAGAAGCCATCGGCAAACAAGAATACGAAAAAGCCGCAAAACTCCGCGACAAAGAAAAGACCTTAAGAGACCGCCTTGCTCAAATCCGCTCCGAATGGGAAAGCAACAAAGAAGAGCACCAGGTGATTGTCGATGAGGAAGAGGTGGCTCACATCATTGCCAAAATGACAGGGATCCCCCTGACGCGTCTGACCGAAGGAGAAACTTCCAAAGTTCTCAAAATGGAAGAGGCCCTTAAGCAAAATATCATCGGCCAAGACGACGCTGTCGGCTCTGTCTGCAGAGCGATTCGCAGATCGCGCGCAGACATCAAAGATCCCAACCGTCCTATCGGCGCATTCCTCTTCTTGGGTCCGACAGGCGTTGGAAAAACACTCCTTGCCAAACAGCTTGCAGTCAACATGTTTGGAGGCGAAGACGCCCTCATCCAAGTCGACATGTCGGAATACATGGAGAAGTTTGCGATTAGCCGCATGACGGGATCGCCTCCAGGATATGTCGGCCATGAAGAAGGCGGCCAGCTGACCGAACAAGTGCGCCAGCGCCCCTACTGCGTAGTCCTCTTCGACGAAATTGAAAAAGCGCACCCCGATGTGATGAACCTTCTCCTTCAGATCTTAGAAGAAGGAAGACTGACAGATTCATTCGGACGCAAGGTTGATTTCCGCAATACGATCATCATCATGACCTCCAACGTCGGCGCTGAACTAATCCGCAGATCGACCGAAGTTGGCTTTGGCGTCCAAGAAGGAATGCTCGATTTCAAAGCGATGCAAGATAAGATCGAAAGCGCAGTGAAAAAGCAATTCAAACCTGAGTTCCTCAACCGTTTAGACGGCATTGTGATCTTCAAGCCGCTCGATCGCCTGCATCTTTTCCAAGTCATCGAGCTAGAAATCAAAAAGGTCAGATCGCGCCTCGCTCGCAAAAAGATCGAAATTTCCCTCGATGACAAGGCCAAAGAGTTCCTCGTCAGCAAAGGCTTCCAGCCGGAAATGGGCGCACGCCCCTTGCGCAGAGTCATCGAGCAATTCCTCGAAGACCCGCTCGCAGAACAGCTGCTGCTCAATCCAGGCAAAGCATGCGGATGGCTCGTCTCTGCTGAAGGAGACAAACTCCTCTTCACGCAGCAAGAGATCATCGCTGAAGAGCCCAAAGAACCCGTTGCTGCAGCCCCTGCTGCTCCCCCCAAAGAAAAGAACAAGTAATCTTTCTACCGGCCTCTCTTGATCCATCAAGAGAGGCCAACTCACCAAAAAATTCAAAGCCAATAATTCTGCAAATGCATAACCTTTTTGCATTTCGAAACCTTTTTAAACGGTAGACACATGATTGTAACCACTGATTTTTATGTTTTTCGCCATTCTGAGACAGAGCGCAATGCTCTAGGCAGCGAAATCCAAGGCTGGATTAATGATGAAGCGGCTCAGCTCAACGAAACAGGAAAAAACAAAGCTCACCAGTTAGGAGAAGCTCTTGGAGAATTTGCACCTGCAGCAACAGCGATCTATACTTCTGATCTTGGGCGCTCTTATGAAACCGCGGAAATTGTCGCGAACTACTTCCAAGGACAAATCCCCATTTATGCAGATGAGAGACTAAGAGAAAAATGCCACGGCAAATGGGATACACTATCCCCTACTATCCGCAATGGATACTGCCTTGAGTATTACAAAATTAATGCCGAAGAACTGGGAAACAAAAATGACCGTTTTGCCAAATGGAAAATAGAACCTTTGTCGCTGGGAGAAATTGAACCCGTATTGCCTGAGTGCCAAGATGAGCTCGAATCCATCTACGATGTTTGGACGCGGGGAACTGCATGTTTCAAAGAGCTAGGAGAAAAGCACAGAGGAGAAACCCTGCTCATCTCTTCGCATGGTGCCTTTAATGACATCATGGCCACAGAAGCAGAATCGCGTGAGACAAACGATCTTCTGCCCGTCTACTTTGAGCCGAAGGCGCGCAAGTTCCCAAAAAATTGCTCCGTCTATCACTTCCAGTGGAACAGCAGCGAGCAAAAATTATATTTTCTCGAAGAAATCAATCTTGATTCAACTGCGAAGAGTCAAAAATAACATGTTTGATCCTTCTCTGTGTCGAATTCGAAGATGGGGTGGCATAGGTCACATGGACCATCCCATCTGCAGTTTTAATCGCTGCAGGGAATTCTCCAACGCTATCCAATTCCAGGCTTTTAGACCAATGGTCTCCGCCATCGAAAGAAACAGAGATGTGCAGCGGAAAACGGTCTGTATGCGAGTGATTGTAGATAAGAATGATCTTACCTTCTCCTAGATCCACACAATCAAACGCAGAATCGGGATTAGGAAATTGCGTTTGCTTGAGTTCAGACCAGTGCAGTCCGCCATCTGTAGAAATCGCCTCCCAAATGTACCCTTGTTCTCCGATGCGATGAGCTCTATCTCTGCAAAACATTCTGAGATTTCTCTCTTTGTCATAAAAAAGAGCAGGTTCGATCACGCCAAATTTGCGATGAGGAAGTTCCAGCGGCCCGATTTTTTTCCAATGCAATCCCCCATCCTCTGTTATATCCACCCAGCAAGAGGTTGCTTTCCAAGCATCGCTCTGCTCTCCAACAGCGACTGAAGAAGGACAAATCAAAACGCCATCCGATGTGACGATCGGTTTATTTTTAGAAGGTCCAGTGATTCCCGCAGGCAGCATCTCTTCTGCAGACCATGTGAGGCCTCCATCGACGGATTTTTTAATGAAGCTCACTGTACGCCGCGGATCTGGGCCAATGCGATAGAACAACAAGAGCTCACTAGAAAGACTGTTGCATAAAACGGGGTTCCAACAGACGGAATCAGCAGTGCTGACAATTTCCATCGGCTCAGACCATGCATGCCCATCAAAAACCGATGCCCAAATGCCCACATTTTCTTTGATGTCGATATTGCTTTTTCCCTCACCAGGACCGCCTTTCCAGACAGCACATAGCTTTCCCTCTGAAGACTCCACAATGCTTGAGCTATGGCAATCGAAGTGCTCTCTCTCAGGAGAGAGCAATTCCTCTTTCACTAAAGGGATCGCAGCTTGTGCTAAGGTCAATAAACAGGAAAAAATACAGGCGTAAATTAATTTCATAATTTTTGAAGTTGTTTTCTATAGTTCTGAATAAAAGAAGCAACCGATTCAATAAGAGGCTGAGGTAATTCCTCCCAGGCAAACCAATGCCAACCCTCGCACTTTTCAGGCTCTAACAATTGAGGCTCCCCCTTAAATTGATCGACGAAGATAAAGATGCTAATATAATGCTTTTTGCCATCATCCATGACATTTTCTACCCATGGGCCCAAAGCGCAAGAAAGAGCTTCTAGACCAGTTTCTTCCAAGAGCTCTCTTTTGGCGCACTCTTCGACACTTTCACCAAACTCTAAATGCCCGCCAGGTGGCGCCCACATCAAAGCACCGTGAGTATTCTTCCTTTTGCCTAAAAGCACTTTCCCTTCTTTCTCGACAAATACACCAATACCTATGCGCGGAATCGCTTTTTCTCGAACGTCCATTGTTCCCCACGAATTTTAGAGGATATAATAAAATTACTCTCTATTTCCTAGCAAACGTTTCTATGCAAAACTAAATATTTATTTAAATAACTAACTTGATTAAAATAAATAATTTATTGACAATTTTGTTATTAGATTATATAATAAACACATAAATAACAAATTAATTGTTGAAGGTGAAATATGTCATTTAAGATAGAAGACACAACAAACTCAATATCAATAATATCCAACCCACAAATACAGGACTTGATCAATCCACCTATAATCACAACCCCTCCCATAGAAGTGGATCCTGATCTGGAACCCTTTATTACATTCTCGAATGACTACTTTAACCTCATTTCTGATGAATTAGGATGCCCTTCTATCCACAAAGGGATTCCATTAATCAATCTTCTTCAAGATCAAATCCCCATTTCACTGAACAGGTGCTGTTACGTTGATCATGAATTTCCCAATCGAGTGCTAAGGACTGATTCCTATGATGAAAAACAGTACAAATCTAGCGATTTGCTGGAAAAATTTCTCACCTGCATTTTGCATTTTAAAAGTGGGCAAAACAAAAAAGAGATCGTTGACTTTCTGACAAAATGCATGGAAAAAATGGCTGAAGCTTCGGAGGAAAAGAAAAATGATTTCTCATCTAAGAATATACTAGATCCAATTCTATTTGTAGATATGTTCCTTCCATACACAAACTTATTCCTCACAGGACGTATCGATTTACTCTCTAAAGAGCTGTGTTATTTTATCACAAAAGATCAAGAATTATCCAATCCTGAAAAATTCAGAGTCGCAGTAAAAAGCTACCAACTCCTGTGCCGGTGTATAGAAACTTATGGGGTGATTTCTCTTAATAAATTCCTTATTTATTTTAAATCCTTCGAGACAAAAGTAAATTTCAATGAGAAAATAAAGCTTGCAGAAATCTCTCAACTAAACCTGGAAGTTTTACAAAAAAATAACATCTTAAAAAGAGAAAACAAATGCTCAATAATAAGTCTATTCAAGCGTTTATCTAATGAACTGCATGATGAAAACACCCAATTCGTACAAAAATTTACAGAACTTTTCAGCCTTGACATCGATGATAATTATTTGCCTATCATTCAATCTGATTCAGTAGATAAAATTTGCCAAACAAAAATTAATTACAGAAAAAATAAAAATGGTTTTTCTGATGACGTTAAAGATGATTCATTCGATCAGAACTATGTGCAAAAAAATCGCACAATTTATGAACAATTTTTACCTCGAATTGTTGAGGCCACTCAATGGGTAACAGATAAAAATAAAAGATTATCCAAAATTGCGTTTATATTAAGAGAATTTCACTTTTTTATAAAATTTGGAAATTTAGAAAGTCTCAATCAAAAACTATCGAATTTGAAAGAACACTCATTTAAAAATGTAGAGGAGGTTCTTTTTGAGGAAATTCAGCTTTTTACAGAAAACAAGCTGAAAGATTTTGGGTTAATTAAGAACATCTCAGAAACAATCTCTTCTAAAGGACTGAGATCTATTTATAGTTTATTGCAAGACGTAGAATCTTTCCACAAAACAAGTATACATATTGTTTCTGCCCTCTTCGATGGTCCTATCGAATTTGCTCGAAACTGCCAACGAGATCTTTATATATTTACGCCTAAAATCGAGAATACTCTTCCACCTCAATCCAATCAAACATCCTCGAAGGGAAAAAAACCAACATTAACGATCTCATCTTCGCAAACCACATCGTCTAAACCATCAAAAAGCACTTCTTCAAATCAAATAAAAACAACATTACCGATCTCACCTTCACCTAGAACACCTCCTAAACCTTCTAATCAAATCACTCTGCCTCAGCAATCCATCGATAAAACTGCAATGGACACGGATCCCCTGCTATGCCATTTGCAAAACACTCAAAATAACGCAGCCGACAGCTTTTTTGAGTTATCTAAAGGTTGGAAAATGGGTTCGGGTGTCGATAAAGCAATTGGCAATGCACAAAATCAGCTCCAAGACCTCCTTCACGCCATGCTTCGATTGATGGAGATGTCCAATAAGCCTCTGTCCAAGAGCCAAGTGCACGCCTGTGTCATCGATCTTATTTCTCATGCGACTCTAATGTCTGAGCAAATGCTATTCGCCTTGAATCTCGCATCGAATGAATCAAACGCTGAAAAAACACATAATTTATATAACATTTTATTAAGGTGTAAGTTTAAAGCGGGCCCTCTTTCTACTGATTTGCGAAACTGGGTGAGAGAAGCTAACGGGGGTGAAATCCTCGTGAGAAACCTCGACGAATGTACATTAGGGGTCTCTTCTTTACAAAATTTGCTTGTGAAGACTAAATGTCTGATCGAAGGAAGTGATGCCTTTTCTGCTCAAGATATTCTCCTGGATGCGATCGCATTCTGCAAAAATGCAGGTGAGCTTACCTACGCATTGCAAATTCAAATCAATGCGGCAAAAAACAAACCCTCTAATAACACATCAAACGCTGATGATTTTATTATAGAATTCTCTTCATTCTGCAAAGAGTTATCAAAAAAGGTTACGAATGAAATTAAAATGGATGCAACTCCATCCCAAAACAATCCTTCTGACACCTCCGTCCTTCGGAATTCCATCGAGGTTCTTTCGCAGCTATCGGGCGTTTGCGGGTTAAATAACGTTCTTAACAATTTGCTCGTGCATCTAGAAACGGAGATGGCTTCCCATTCCAACCTTCAGCCTATCTATGCTCACCTACACTGCTCACAGGTTCTGCTACTGAATCAAATGATTGGTGAGGCGGTACTTCTGAAACTGATCGACCACTGCTTCCTTTTTTATTATGGCGATGATCACGATTTATTTGCGATGGCAACTCTACTTGGAATGACGGAAAAACATTTTACTTCCCAAGAACTCGAATTCTTAAAAAAAGGAAGAGCTGTACGTCAGATCGTCCGTTATCCAGAAAATTTTGACATACCAACCAACAAAAACGGCATCTTTTCTCTTAAAACAACTGTTTTAGATGCGATGGATTTAGCCAAAGGGCAAAAAATCAATGAGACCTACCGATCCGATGAGGGGTTTAAGATCTCTTCCAATGCAAACACTAATAAAAAACTGAAGAATATAAAAAGCTATGTTGCTACTGACGTTGCAATTTTAAGCAGCATCTTATTAAAAATCATAAAAAACATAAACAAATAAGGATATATTATGAACAGAATATCAAAAACAGAGTCACAAATTAATAAGATACAATACGAAAACACCTATCTTCTCAATATCACCTCCGGAGATATTGAGAAAGAGATTGAAATTAGCGAAAAAGCCCTTGAAATCCTATCCACTGCACCCAACGAACAAAGAAAAGATCTTCTATCTGAGCTCCTCCGCGAGCGCGCCATCTCCATGCACCACGTCGCTGTGAATGGGATCACAGGCACCCTCTTCTTCAACATGAATCACATCGGTCTTGCCCCCACCCCGATCTGCCCCGCTTACAAAAAAATGCAGCTACCGACGATTTCAGATTACCATACCATTGCGGGTAATATTGCAAATGTCAAACTCGACCCCTCTGCAATTGAACACGTTCCAGAAGCCGTTCGCAATAAAGCAGGAGACCTTTATGGCAAAAACGTTGAGTGCTATTGGACAGCCATTAATGGATTTCACTTTCATAAAAACGGCATTCAACAAGTCAACTTATGCACACACACCTGGTCTCATCCTCATGCCCAAGTTGGAGATTGGTCTGAGTTTGACGTGAATATGGGCGTATTTCCAGAAGTCGGATTTCAACCCATGTACGAATCAGGCGCTGTTGCATGTAACGATATCGGGCCGATGTGGGTACATACGCACATAGACGGAAGTCAGCGTTATTCCCCAAACAATGCCCATTTCCGAATCATCCCCAAATCCCCTTTTGGAATTTTTTGGACGGTGACCCAAAAAGAGACCAGAGTCGCATTCACAAAAGTGCTCGTGATTTTTGATCAAGAACATCCCCTGTGCCAGCTTCTTAATAATTCCATCCAAAAATGCAACAACTTAGAGCAGCATTTAAAACACCTCGAAAACATTCCCACAGTCACTCAAAAGACTTTCAATAAACTCATCCTCTTGCTCGACAAGAACGAAGCTTTGGCGTTAGAGGCTTTTCAAGAACTGCCCTCCACTTTCCAATACGGCATCTATCAAGAAGCCTGGAATCTGTTTGGTGGCCCTTGCGGTGTTCATGGAGATTTCGGCAAAGCATCTTTCGAAAACGATCCAAGCCTGGATGCAAAATTCCACTGCAGCAAAGAGCAGCGCAAACAAGCTGTGCAACAATATATTGAGCGATTGAATCACCTGCTCTTCCACTCTCAGGTAGATCTCCTGCTCAATTCACAAAGCCTTGTAAAAGGAAAATCGGCTCTCAAAATGATGCAGTGCGCCCAGCTTTTCAAAAAGAATGAATCAAAGGCAGCGATTGAACTCTATGGATCCTTCGCTGCGCATGAGAAAAATGACGTCCTCTTTGCCCTATGGGAAGTGTGTAGATGTCCGCGTGATTGTGGAGATAACTTTGGAAATGAAGCAATCTTTAGTACCCGGGTTAGCTCAGACGTTAAAGCAGAAGCCCTGATACTTGCCGCTTCGCGTCAAACATTTAAGCTTGAAGAACCCTCTGCCATTGCTTTAGAACCGAGGAACTCTTCTATCGTGCAGCAAGAACCCATCCCAGTCACCACCCTAAGCACTACAAGAACCACATCCACTTGCACAACTACAGACACTGCGCGAACAACTACTAGCACTACATCTACTTGCACAACTATAGACGTTCAACCAACAACTGCAAACTCTACTTCTATTGCAGAACCATCCCACAGTATTTCTCCCTCGGATGTCCTTGAAGCACTCATGAGTCGCGCACCAGACTTTGGATTCTTAAGCATCGATGAGAGAAAAAATGTAATTCTAGAGCTCTTTAATCACTTACCTACGGACATCAAAAATAAGATCTATGGAAGTGTGTACGTAAATTCGACAGATCCAAACAAGGGCGGGGAAAATTGGGGAGAGCTCCACGTTGCCGATGATCTCGAGGTATTGATCAATGCACTTGCAGATGTTCTGATGTGTTAATCCCAAAGCTCTTCGAAGACAACAAGTGAAAGTGGCGGGAAAGCAAAACGAAAGTGGGTAGGAACACCCGCTTCGTTTCTTTGAATCCATGCGTATTGATTTCCAAAATTTCCCGTTCCACCGTATTGAACGCCATCGGAATTGAAAACTTCTCTAGCTCCTTTCACATATAATAGCTGCGGATCATCCTGAAGTGAAGCAAGAGGAAAATGGTAGTCCGTGTAGCCCGTCGGAGAAAAGTTATAAAAGAGAGCAAGTCTTCCTCCGTCATAATCCAAACGGCGATATCCAAAGACTTGATTGTTCGCATCGTGTGAAATCAACTGATAACCGCGGTCTGCATGTTTCCAAAAGGCAGGCTTCGCAAGATAGAGCCGATGTAAATCTCCCACATAATTCAGAAGACCGGAGTGATTCTGATCGCCGAGGCGATGCCATTCCACCGCTCCCTCTTCACATTCTAAGCGTTCATTCCACGGCCAGGTTTGACCCAGCTCATCTCCCATATGAATGAGATGTCCAGCTCCAGGAGAGAGTAGATTCCAAGCATGGAATAGACGCATATCTGCAAAGCGTCTCCAAGTGTCATTTGTTGGCATGGAACCATACAACGTTCCGTGATTGTGAGAGTGCCCGCCTGCAGCGTCGTCGTGAGAATGCGCCAGCATCCAATGTTCTTCACGGCCTGCTTCATTTAAGTTGGCGAGCAGTTTGCCATACAGATGCTCATCCCATCCCCTCTGTTCATAAGGCGTTTTAAAATAGTAGCGCATGTTCTTCTGCAAGTGAATGCCAGTCTTTGTATCAAATCCCAGTCCACCTTCCCAAGTAGGCTTTGTCACATTGGAGAATCCAGCCGTTTCTTCTGCAATCATCAAAATGCCAGGGTATTGCTCATGCACAACATTATTGAGTTCTTTTAGAAAGTTAATAGCAGATTCTTTTCTGTGCCCATGACGCTCAAGTAAATGACCTACAGCATCCAAGCGAAGTCCATCAACATGCATCGTTTCAAGCCAATACAGAGCACTTGCCAAAAGCAAACGGCGCGTCTCTGGCTTATCAAAATCAAAATAAACCGTATCCCATTCTGAATGTTCTAAGCCCACTTGATCTGTTCCATCGAAATAATATAGCGATTGAGAAGCGTCCCCATTGTGCTCATGTTTATAGTGACAAGGCACCCAATCTAAAATCACCCCAATCCCATTTTGATGGCACAGATCGACAAGGTACTTAAAATCATCGACGCTTCCCATCCTGCGGTTCACAGCAAAGAAGTGATCAGTCTGATATCCCCAGCAGTTCTTATTTTTGTGATCGAGAACACCATAGAGCTCTATATGCGTAAAAGGGAAACGTTTGTGATATTCGACAATCTCATACGCTAACTCGGAAAAGCTAATCGACCGTCCATCTCTTTTTTTCCACAACTCGACATTAATCTCATAAATCGACAAAGGTTTTTGTAATACAGATCCATTAGAGCGATCACACATCCAAGCGCCATCATTCCACCAGTAGCTGTTCGTAGGTGTCACTACAGATTCACAGACGCCATCTGTCTCTTGTACCCTTACTCCAAATGGATCCGTCCGCGATTTCCAATTGCCCCATCCATCTTGAATATTGTAGCGGTATGTTTTCCAAGGACAGGCTCGGTCGGTGAAAACCTCCCAAACGCCCGCTTCTTTGCGCTCCAGAGGAATCTCATGCTCCTGATTCCCAAATGCCGTGAGCACAAGATTGACCTGAGAAGCATTCGGTGCAAACACCTGAAAAAACACTCCGTTTGATTTTGTATGGGCCCCTCTCCATTGGTATAAATGGCGATCATCGCGGCTGATTTCCTGAAAGCGTTCGGAATTTCCCCAGCTCCAAAATGAATTGGATGAGTAAGAACCCGGTTGGATATTGTTCATTGCGACTCCCTCTTTACACTTCTTGGTGTAAAATGCTTAAATTTTTAATAATATTAATTTTCAATATATTATATTATATACGTATTATTAATTTAATTCAATATTAAACTTAATTTTAAATCCACCGTGGAGATATGCTCTTAAAGAACTATACTCCTTTGGGTTACATAGCATTTATTAAAGTATTTTCTTTTCTAAAATTACCCCATTCCTGTACAAGTAAATCTCTATACAATCGGTATCGAATGCGACTGTCGCTTATCCTCTCTTTTTATCTCGCTGCGCTCCCCTTATTCGCGGATGATCTCGATTCTCGCATTTCCACTTTAGAATCGCGCATGTCCGCAGTCAAAATTGAAAATGTTCAGAACGCCGTCGGGGCTAAAATGGCCTCTGCCAGCCCCATCATCGATGGGCTAGGTTTTTACGCCACCGCAGATCTTCTGTTTTGGAACCTAAAAGAAGACGGCTCTGACTATGCCCTTCCTTACCTGACAAGTTCAAAAGCGCCTCATGGCAACGCCAAACACGCTCACTTTAATTGGGACTTTGGATTTCGAACAGGCGTCGGCTACAACCTAGAACACGACGCTTGGGATTGGTTTTTAAACTTCACGTGGTTTCATACCCACGCCAATAATACCGCGCGCGCCCATGAAGATAAAGCGCTTTCTCCGCAAAAAGGAACGCCCCTCGATTTCACCACGACTAAAATGCATAGCCGTTGGCATATTCACTACTACGTGCTCGATCTTGAGATTGGCCGCAGCTATTTTGTGAGTAAATATCTCGCCTTCCGCCCTCAATTTGGCATCGAAAGCGCTTGGATCTCTCAGCGCAGACGCTACCACTTAAAAGGCGACACAGATCCCACAAGCCATCTCTTCGGGCAAAGGATCTACGGAAAAAATAATTTTTGGGGCATAGGGCCGAGAGCTGGAATGAAAGGCACCTGGTACATGTGCAATCATTTTAGCCTGATCGGAGCCGTCAATGGCGCACTCCAATGGGGCCGCTTTGACGACCACCTCAATGAAACCTCCTTAGGAACAAGTGGTAAAACAAGGATCGTCGATGTGGATGGAGATTTTCATAGACTGGTCCCCAATGTGCAAATGTTTCTGGGCTTTAGCTGGGATGCAAATATCAGTGAAGACGAAAACCACTTAGGGATTCTTTTGAGCTACGAGTTCCAATATTGGTGGCGCCAGAACCAGTTTTTAAATGAGCAGCAGCCGATTGCAACACAGTTTCAACATGAATCCAAAGATTTATCCATAAATGGCGTGACGCTGAATGTACGGTATGATTTTTAACATTGTGCAGCTTTCTTTCCTTCTTTTGCTACCCGGAGCGCTTGCGCACTCTGATGAGCGCGATGTCAATCAAAGGGTTTCCCATTTAGAAGCGCAGATGTTGCAAGTGAGCACGCGCACAGTCCACGGCAACGTGGGAGCAAAAACAGCCTCCGCATCTCCTCCCATCCATGGAGAAAACTGGTTTTTCAATGCAGAAGCGCTCTTTTGGCATGCAAGCGAAGGCGGCACCGATTACGCACAAATCTTTCAACACACACCTAGTACCTCAAGCTCCAACTCCATTCACAATCGCAGACTGAAATTTAAATGGGACTGGGGTTTTAGAGCAGGGCTTGGCACCACCTTTCATCACGATCAGTGGGATCTCTTTCTTAACTTCACCTGGTTCCGCGCAGATAATTCTGCCGCCACTTCATTGCACGGCGGAAAATTCATCTCTCCCCTGGCCTTCATTCCTCCCCTTTCTGCCTCTCAGGTCAAAATCCACTGGAGCCTTAAGTTCTACACATTGGATCTCAACTTAGGAAGATTCTACTTTATCAGCCCCGCACTCGCACTCCATCCTTACGCAGGATTAAAAACAGCATGGATCCCTCAGCATATCCGCTCCAGCTGCATCATCTTTGCACCTGCAACAGGAGAACTCCGTGCAAAACAAAAGAATGATTTCTGGGGCATCGGCCCACAAATAGGACTCGATGGAAAATGGTTTTTAGATTACGGATTTCATCTCTTTGCCTCAGGTGGAGGCTCTTTGCTTTGGGGAGATTTTGACATCCATCAAAAAACAACCTCTCCCACCTTAGCTGCTCAAAGAAATCACTTCCGCCTCGACACCGAGAAAGTTGTCCCCATGGCGCAATTTCAACTCGGACTTGGGTTTGAGACAAATTTGTATCACAATGCTTACCGGCTTGAAATCAGCGCGCGCTATGAAACTCAGTACTGGTGGAATCAAAACCAGCTACCCTACTTTTCTGCATTTTCAGACAAGAGATTCCAGCGCTACTCAGAAGATTTAGCTCTGTATGGCTTGACCGTCGACGTGAGGTTTGATTTTTAATATGAACTGGAAAGTGATCTGTTTGATTCTCTTTGCCTCAGCTGTTGGACATTGTGACGACAACCTCATTGAGTCCAACCACGAGCCTGTCCTTGAGGAAACAGAACCTTCTGTCGCATCAGAACCGACTGAGCTCCCTCTTGCAGCAAAAAAAACTGACGACGACGCTGAGAAAATCCACAAACAAAACAAGCGCCGCATCTCTCAACTCGAATCGGACATGCAAAAAGTCCGCGGTCGTACAGCCTATGAAAATTACGGTGCAAAAACGGCTTCTGCAAATCCCCAGATCGATGGCTTAGGTTTCTTCATTACAGCAGATTTCCTTTGGTGGAAGCTATACGAAGGAGGCACGGACTATCTTCTTCGCTCCAAAAACAATACAGGCGCACTTCCTGTCAAAGGGATCGTTCGCCATTTTAATTTCGATTGGGAGCCGGGCTTTAAAGTAGGAATTGGCTATCTTTTCGAACTCGACGGTTGGGACACTAACCTAGAATATACCTACTACAATACGCACGCTCACCACTCATCCAGTTTTCACTACCTCTTCCCACTCATCGGCGATGAATCCCTGCAACTCATCAAGTCCAAAGGGCATTGGAACGTCCACTTTCAAAACCTCAACTTTCTCTTGGGGAGAAATTACTTCCTCAGTAGAGCGTTTGCCGTCCATCCTCTCTTTGGATTGGATGCTGCTTGGATCGAGCAACATCGCAGATGCCACTTTGTGACAAGTAGTAGTGATCACATCTCACTCAAGAGCAGAAATGACTTTTGGGGCATCGGGCCGATTCTTTGCCTTAACTCTCGCTACTACATGGGCAAAGACTATAGCGTCTACGGAAATGTTTCTGGCAACTTGCTCTGGGGAATCTTCCACATCAAAGAAAAAGAAACGAATACAACTTCCAACAAACAATTTTACAATTTCCACGATCATTTCCACCGCATCGTCCCAAGCGTTGCGTTTGCTCTAGGACTTTGCTATGAGACGGATTTCGCAGATGACAGCTATCACTTTCTTCTTAAAGCGGGCTACGAGAATCAATACTGGTTCAGGCAAAATCAGCTCCCCCAATTTGATGTCCACGCAAACACCTTCCACAAAAACGCGGAAGATCTCAGCATGCAAGGGTTGACTGTGGAGCTTAGGCTGGATTTCTAAAGTGGAGAGAGAACCAATCCAGCATGATGCGAGAAACCTCTTTGTCTTCCTCTTTTTTTGCTAATAGGGAACTGGTTTCTGATACGACGACCTTCTTTTTATCACAATTCAGCTCTTGGAAAATCATCTCAGAGGGATCATTTTCTTCTACGATGAATAATGTAGGCGCTTTGACATTGTTTAGGTTGCTACTCTCTAGATCAAGATTGCTTCCCCTAGACACAACCGCTGCAATCTCGCTATCCAACTCAGCAGCAGAATGCAAGACCACAGCAGCGCCCTTATCTGCTCCAAAATAGCCCACAGACAAAAGCCTCGTTTCTTTTGAAGACTTTAACCACTGCGCGACAACTCCTAAGCGATCCCTTAAAAAATCGGTATCAAAACGGGATGCATTTTTCTCCTCTTCTTCAATCTCTTCCTCTGTCAAAAGATCGATAAGCAATGTTCCTATTCCCTCTTTTTGCATTGCTAGGGCCATCCATTCGTCACTTGGACCAAAACCACTGCTTCCGCGGGTAAAAACAACAATCCCCTGCGCTCTTGGAGGAATTTGCAGATCTCCCAGGAGTACCCCTTTGCCCTTAACGGGAATAGAAATTAAATTGTCTGTGGGTGTTGATGCTGTTTTGGAAGAATCCTTAATCATCCCTTTTGATGAAGAAGGGAGATTATTGATCTGACGTTGTAGTTCCGGGATACGCGTAATTAAAGCCGCAATCGATGGATCTAATAATTTTAGAGCTAAATCTCTTCTTTCTTTGGGAAGCATTTGCAGCATTTTTAAACAAACCAAAAGAGCTTGCTTGTCTTCAGCCCTTGCCATTAATTGGTTGTAGATCATCGCAAATGAAATTTCTGAAGAGAAAGATTTAAAAGAGTTTAACAAAGAATTCGAAATCATATTGAGAACAGATTCAAGCCTCTTCAAAAGCAGGCTTTCAAAATCTGTTTTCTCACCTGGTCTTTGCGACATTTTCACTAAGCAGTCCATCAATGCTTCTTTTCCAAAAAGAGATAAAAGCTGTGTTAAGCAATTCAATTGCTTTGTCAGCGTAGAAATATTACTCCTAAAACCATCGGATTTATTGAGATCTTTTCCCAGAAGTGACATTAAATGAAGCGCCCACTCCTCACTCTGCTTGCTACTACTAAAAAGTTTCGATTCTTTCAACCCAGCCAATAATTGATTCAATACCTGTGTCAGCTGCCCACTTGCCTGTTCCGGTGTCATTTGAGATGTATTTGCCCCATTCATCGACTGCAAAATCATCTGCAATAGAGCCACGGACCGAGGAGCGTTTTCACTCTTTTGGAGCATTTGCTCTGTGGGTAGTCGAGCGCTTTCCTTCTGACCTATATTTTCCTTGGCTGAGGGAGAGATATCCCTCAATACAGAATCATTCAGCTTTTGTGCCGATTGTTTTAAAGACTGAGCAGGATCTGAGTTGCTCTTAGCTTGAGAGGTCTTGTCTGGGTTATTCTTAGCATTTGCCTGTAGCTCCTCATCAGCACTTGGATCTGCCCGGTGGAGCTCCTCGCATAATTCTTCCACACTATCCTTTACCGCAGGGCTAAGTACCTGTTCTTCCCCTTTATCGACAAAACGTTCCTCTAAGGTTATATCCCGGCGGGAAACATCCTGTCTGAAATCAAGCTCCTCCTCAAAGGGGGGCTCCTCAGGAGGGGGCAGCATCGGCGTTGTTTCTGCTTTGTCAGAATTGAACATTCTGGAGCTAGTCTGCCTTTCTCTACGCGTTTCAGTATTCTGTCTGTAAGACTGAGTTTGCGTCTGTTCTGGATCATCGAATATGATCGTAAACGTCCTCTGACCACGAGCGAAGGAAGATCTATCCCTCATAACCGCATGGAAAAGGTCCAACACCTCAGTTGTCGACACTTTTCTAAGAGATAACGAATCGAAGACATTAACCTTTAGAGGTCGAAGAGGGTCATTATTGTGCTTTACATAGATGTTCATGGATACAGAAAATCCTTCATTATATTAATAACATTTTAACATAAAACTTATTTTATGAGCTATATAACAAGATTCGTTTTTTATATTATTTGAAATAATTAATTGACTATCAATGATTTATAAATTAAAAAAATTCAGTTTGTGTAATTACAGCTCTGAAACTAATCATAAATAACTAATAATTAACAATTTAGATTAATATAGAAGAAGGTTTATTCTTAAGATTTTAAGCCCTTAAAATACAGACTAAACCAATCCAGAGCTAATTTAGACACCTCTTCCAGGGTTCCCTTCTCTTCAAAAAGATGGGTCGCCCCAGGCACGATGATCATCTTTTTCTCGCACTTCAAAAGGGCATAAGCAGATTCATTCATCCCAATCACAGGCTCATCATTTCCGCCTACAATCAAAAGCGTCGGCGCCTTCACATTTTTAAGGCTTTTACTCGCAAGATCAGGCCTGCCTCCTCTAGAAACCACAGCGGCGATCTCCTCCCCCATTTCTGCCGCTGCACACAAAGCCGCTGCGGCCCCCGTACTTGCACCAAAAAACCCTATCCGCAAATGCTTTGCCTCTTTGGACGATTTTAACCACTCGCTGACAAGGCACAGCCGATCGGTCAAAAGGTCGATATCAAAGCGCAGCGCAGCGGTCAACTCATCCCCTGCCCCCTCTTCCTGCGTCAAAAGATCGATGAGCAGTGTTCCCACTCCCCCTTGCTGCAGAAAGCCCGCTACAGAGCGATTGCGGGGGCTAAAGCGGCTGCTCCCACTCCCATGGGCAAAGACAACAAGACCTGATACCCCCTTGGGGATTTGCAGGTCCCCCTGGAGAACACCTTTTCCTTTGACGGGAACAGAAATCAAATTTTCTTTTACATCCGACATAGGCCACCCAGCCTTTCTTTTTAATTAACATAATTGAGAATATTTGATCTATAAATCGCTAAGCCTTTGATTTACAATAAACAACATTAAACACACTAATTGTTAATATCTATTTAATTCCAATTAAAACTAATTAATAGTAAAATATATATCACATAACACTAAAAATTTAATAATGGAAACAATATGTCAATAAAATTATTTGAATTATTTCAGTATTGCAATGAGATAAAAGATGAATTGCAAGAGGCGTTAACAAAACCCGTTTTATTTGATACCGATGCATATGCCCGGCAGTGCAAAATCCAAGCTTTAGAAAAGCTTGTGGAAAAAATTGTATCTGTCGTTGAAAACACTAACAGTTTTGAACGTCTTTCGAGATTGGACGCTAGCGTAGAATGCAAGCCGCTAGGCAATACTTATATTGACTTCTACCCCTATTTAAGACTGTTCGTTAGCATTCTATTACCTGAAGTTGATCGTCATAGTATCGCATATATAAGTAATTACCCCCTCAGTATATACCCCCTCATCGCTACGATTTGTGAAGTAGAATACCTATTTGATGAAACAACACGCACGCTCATTCTCCATGACGATTCTAAAGCAGTCGCATCTCTGAAAGGGATTGTCACCCTCCTCTCCCCCGATCAGTCCTCTATAGAACCCTCTATAAAAAATACCCATGCTCAAGTTTATGCAGAGAAGTGCATTGAGAAGTATCCTTTTGTGGCCTCTCTTTTCTTCGTTCACTTCCCAGAGCTAGAACTAAACCGGCTCGCGAATATTTATTTGCAGGATTTCCATGATCTTTCAAAACTAGAAAAACAACTGACGCTATTTTGGGATTGTGATGCCGTTTATTTAAATAAAGAAGCAGCCAATAGGCTATGCATCGAAAAGATAGAAAGCACATTTGCAGATTCTGAAGAAAAAAAGAAGCTAGCCTATCAGGTTTTATCAAAAATAAGTCATGTTCGCACCCTCCTATTCTTCTATCCTACTTCCAATGTTCCTTTGAACATAGAAACAGCTAAATTCAAAGCATCAAGCGGCAGTGATTTTGAAAGCTGTCAGATCAAAGATCCGGCTACTTTATACGAAATCTTGTTGTATGGGATCGGACATTCTGAAGGAAGATTCCCCGTCGAGCTACTTGTCGCGATTCACAATAAATATGCCCACCTCTACGACGCATTTCCCATTTTAAGGATCTTAGGCGAACATTACTTGGCAAATGGTCATTTGCTGATTCGTCCTTCCATCCTAAAATTCTGCGACACACAAAAGTGGGAAGGGATCGAGCCCCTGCTCGATCAAATCTTTTCCATTTCAGATATAGATGAGCGACAAAGAGCCACCGTCTGGATGCAGAAAGAGATTTAGACTATGGAGAAGAGCGCAAACTAACCATTTCCGAGATGCAAGGATGCAGGGCATTTTGCAATCAGGTTACTCAATACATACAAAAATACCCATCTATCTACTCTACCATCTTATCACTCGATTATTTAAGGGAAGCGGATAAGAGCAACAAAAACTACCTTATATTGAAATATAAGCTGCTAGGACACGTTTTCAATCTAGGAGGAAAATTCTATTTGCCAGATGGCTCTGAGAATGACTTCGAAGGGTTCAATGAAACTTTCGTGCTTCCGATGTTATTAGATCTATTTTACCAATTTGCTTCTTCGGTGGATGGCAGCTCATTGATTTCCAAGGAGAAGCTCGAATCGATCCTAGAGTCCCTTTCCAAAGCTCTCTGGCATGAGAATGCCACCGATGAAAAAATTGAAGAAACTTGCAAGCTCATCCATGACCCTAACTATAAATATGACATTATTGTGGGATCCGGTTGGACATGGCATTCCACCCAAGTAATTTTCAAAAAAGTCGGCGAAGACATCATCGTCTCCTATTGCAACCGCGGAGCGGACTGTGGTTCGACACCTGGAATTGTACAATTTAAAGTGATTAATAAAGATAAAATCACGCCTGAGTTTCTTAAAAAACTGACAAGACGTCTGCAAGTAACCGGATCTGAATATATAAAATTAAATGAAATCACAAAAATTCTATGCAATAACGAAGAACCCAAGGCCGTCATGCATAGATACATTCGTATGAAAGAGCAAAAAGTAGGGAACTGTGTCTATTACAGCTTAAAAGCCGTTTTCCGCGTTCTCTTCGAAGATGAGAATTCAAAAGGACCCTCTCTATTTGATGATAGCGCTGGTGATGATTTTGATAGGGGCTTACATACCTATAAAAAATTCAGTCAATTTATCGCTGAGAGCGTTTTGCAAGACATCTTACTCGATGTTAAACATATTGATCTCAAAACCATAAGCCAACCGGAAAACAGAAAGTATTTGAAGACACTCTTTGTGATTGATAGGACTTTAAATGAGCAATTGAGCTCCAAAACAAAAAAGAACAATTATAAAGTTGGGAAAAATTTATTAAATAGCTCGATCGCAATCCTTGCAATCGCTACACAGAAAAGAGAGCTTTTGGATGACTTTTTCTCGCTCTTTTGAATTATTTATAGAAAATAATTTTTATTAAGTGATTTAAACGCAACGATTCCATATAATTATTATTTCTGAATTGGAATCATTAGCAATGAGTAATAAAACCGTAGTCGTCGGCATGTCCGGCGGAGTCGATTCTTCTGTTTGCGCCCTGCTGCTCAAACAGCAAGGCTACCATGTGATCGGCTTATTCATGAAGAATTGGGAAGAGGCAGATGCAAACGGCGTCTGCACTTCCACGCGCGACTACGAAGATGTCATCCAAGTCTGCAAACAGATCGATATCCCCTACTACTCCGTCAACTTCGTCAAAGAATACCAAGAGCTCGTCTTCTCTCATTTTCTTTCCGAATTAAAGGCAGGCCACACACCTAACCCCGACATCCTCTGCAATCGCGAGATCAAGTTCAAAGTCTTCTTGGAAAAAGCCCTCAGCTTGGGCGCTGACTACCTGGCCACAGGCCACTACTGTAGAAAAGATGATAATCAGCTTCTCAAAGGCCTCGATCCCCACAAAGATCAGAGCTATTTTCTCTACACCATGGGATCTACAACCTTGGAAAAGGTCCTCTTCCCCATCGGCCATCTGCATAAAACTGAGGTGCGCAGTATCGCCAAAGAACACGGTCTGATCACTTCAGAAAAAAAAGACAGCACGGGCATTTGCTTCATCGGAAAACGGGATTTCAAGGAATTCACAGGCAAATACCTTGGCTACAATTCCGGGAATTTCGAGACGCTTTCTGGGAAAGTTGTCGGCCAGCACGACGGAATCGCCTTCTACACCATCGGCCAGCGCAAAGGCCTGAAAATCGGGGGCCCAGGCGATGCCTGGTTCGTCATTGGCAAAGATATTGATCGTAACGTGGTCCTCGTCGAGCAAGGAGATGACCACCCTTCCCTGTACAAAGACACCCTCGTGGCCACAGACCTCAGCTGGGTGTCAGGTAAACCTCCCCAACTCCCTTACCTCTGTGCTGCCAAGGTGCGCTACCGCCAGCCACAGCAGCTCTGCACTATTGAATCTATCGAAAATGACCGGGCTTTGGTCCGGTTCCTAGAACCTCAACGCGCTGTAACCCCTCGCCAATCCATCGTCTTCTATCAAGGCGATGTTTGCCTTGGCGGCGGCATGATTTCCCCATAAGACGTTAACTTAAATTTTTAATTTTACACAGAGTGTGTAAGTTATTGATTTTAAAGATCAATAAAAGCTAAGCATCTTTATTACTATAATTGAATTAAATAAAAAGTATTGCTATAATTAGCATAAACAATATCGAAAAACAAGAAAGTAATTTATATGATCAGGACAGGACCAACAACATTTATAATTAAAATCGATCTAGGTTTTAATCACAAAATTAAATACGATCCCACCATCGCATCCAAGATTTTTTCTGAGGTGATGGACCCAAGAATTTCTGCTGTCTGCAAATACTGGTATGAGTGGAATAACAGCAATTATACCTATTCTCTGATGCTCGACAAATACAAACAACAACCATCGGTCGCCAGCTTTACTGCATGCTTTCCTCCCGAACTCATGAGAGACAATCCTATCGAAGCAGTGCAATTGATTTTTCAAACAGTTCACGGAATAGTCCAGATCTCAGGACTGCAGCAAGAAGTTAAAAAACTGCAAATTCAGGGAGTAGCTCCCCTAGATTTCAATCGAGTCATGGAAAAGGTCTCTGAATGGAATGGATACAATCAACTGACCCATCATGCTCAAAGCACAAAAATTGCAATAGACTTGCTTGCAGTCAATCTATTCTCTGATGATGGTTTTATTAAAGATCCCCATAGAGATTTAGGTTATTCCAAAAAGAATAAACAATCGGTTTCCGAAGTGCAAGGATGCAGAGCTTTTTGTAAAAAGACGGTACAATACACACGAAAGCATCCCGCTATTTTCTCTCCCCATGGGTTAAGGATTCACGATCACTTGAACAAAAACTACCTTACCTTAAAGTACAAAAGAATAGGCCACGTTTTTGATTTAGATGCACCTGTCTATTTACCTGATAATTCATTGACAGTTTTAGCGGGCTGCAATGAAACATTTGTCCTTCCCATGCTAAGAGACATGTTTCATCAATTTGCATACGCTCGAAAAGACCTCATCAATCCACAAGTATTGGAGATGATTGATATCCCTCTTTCCAAAGCGATGTGGCATGATAATGCTTCTGAGGAGAAGATTAATGAGATTCATAAACTTATCCTCGATAAGAAATATCCCCATCCTGTCATGGTGGGATCTGGTTGGGTATGGCATTCAATGTGGGACATCTTCTGGAAAAATGAATGGGGTCAGCTCTTTGTATGGCACTGCAATCGGGGCGCGGATCATCAGGGTAAACCAGGTATTGTTGAATTAATCATTGGAAAGCCAGAAAATATCACCCCTGCTTTTCTCAAAAAATTAACTGCGCGGCTTGACGTCGATTATGAAGAGTATACTAGTTTAGAGAAAATAAAGAAGGAACTCTTTGCATTTGAGTCCGGTTACATACCCATGCTAGAACAATCCGTCGGAAACTGTACTTACACAAGCTTACAAGCTGCTATTAACGCTCTTTTCATTCTGCGCGGGATTGGACACCTCTACATGCTATTTAGCCAGTTTGATGCTCAGACCATCCTCAATGATTTTCTCCTCGACTTGCAAAACGTGGACATACAAAAAATGGACGACCCAGACTATAAGAACTACGTTACAGGCCTTAGGGTAATTGCTCTACTTATCCAACAATGGCTGAGCGATCATTTAAATAAAGAGAACAATCAACCAAATCCCTTCAGAAAAGTGAGCATCCCTTTAACCCACGACGCGCTTAAGGTCATTCGAGAGTTCGAGATAAAGCTCAGAGAGAAGTAAGAATTCTGCAATCTATTCTCCGCATTTTTTGCGGAGAATACCCCTATTTTTCTCCGCATGTTTTTCTAAACAATTTAAATACAGCTACTTATTTTTAAAATAAGAGTCCTCAAAAAGAAGTATTTTTCATTCTAAAAATTATATTCTTTTTTTGATGATTCTTAATAGGTTATGGTTTATTTGTTAGATTAAGACAAATACAAATGATACCGCTATGCGCGCAAATTATTTCAAATTGATTGTGATTCCTCTTTTATTTCTTTCAGGCTGCGCAAAAGTTCCCCAAAGCGATCTGGCTCAGATGTCGGAGCCCATCCCCCTCGACCGATCCTTGGAAACAGCTTATGCCAGGGAGTTTTTCGAGGAGGGAGGGTGGCCAAGCGATCGCTGGTGGGAGATGTTCGAAGACCCGCAGCTTAGCCACATCATCGAACTTGCCCTAAAGTCTAATCCCTCGATCAACAAAGCCCTGGCCCGAATTGCTGAAGCAGAAGCGGAAGCTAGAAAAGAAAAGGCCGCTTTTTTTCCCAAACTGGATTTTGAGTATGAAGAGCAGTGGCAGTATTTTAGCAAAAACGGTTTTGTGCGTTCCTTTTATCCGACCACGCCCACAAGCCCCAAAATCCCTGCAACAGACAATCAGCTCGATCTTTCTTTGTATTTCAACTATGAGATCGATTTCTTCGGAAGGAACCGCAATCTCTTCTACGCAGCTTTAGGAAAAGCTAGAGCTGAAAGGGCAGAAGCTAGATTTGCGACTTTGATGATCACCACGCTGATTGCACAGACCTACATCGAGCTTCAGACAAAGCTTGCTCAGAGGGACATTCTTGGAGAACGCAAAGATGTACGCGATGAACTCTTCATGCTAACCGTTTCTAGAGGCGTTCATGGAGTCGACTCCGCAATGCCTATCTTAGAGAAAGAGCGCAGCATTTATGAGATCGATCAGGCGATTTTACAGATCGATAAGGAGATTGCTCTTGATCGGCATATGCTTAGCATTTTGGCGGGAGTGAGCCCTGATCAAAATGTCGCTCCTGAGACGATGCATGCACTATTTGAAAGACCTGTCAGCATTCCATCCGATCTATCGAGTGATCTTTTGGCACGCAGGCCCGATTTGACAGCGCAGATCTGGAGAGTAGAAGCTGCGGCAAAAGAGATCGGTGCTGCTAAGGCGGATTTTTATCCGCGAGTCAACTTGATGGCCTTTGCGCAACTAGAGAGCCTCTCGTTTAACAAACTGCTTAATCTTAGCAGTAAACAGGGCGGACTTGTGCCTGCTGTGCACCTGCCTATTTTTACGGGATGGAAACTCACCGCCCAGCTGAAAGAAAAAGTGGCGGCGTTCAATGAAGAAACTTACCGCTACAATGAACTTCTCTTAAATGCCGCAAAAGAAGTCGCCGATGAGGTTGCTACTCTCTCTTCTACTTTCGACACGCTAGGCGCTCAGATTAGCTCTGTAGAAATTACGGAAGAGGAAGTGGAGTTGCAGCATGCGCGCTATGAACTAGGGATAAGCAATTTCTTAAGCGTTTTGGAAAGACAAGACTCATTATGCAAAGAGCAGTATCAGCTCTACGGCTATGAAAGAGATTATCTGCTCTCTGTCTTAAAGATGGTTAAAGCTCTTGGCGGCGGATATCACACTTCTCAAGAACTACCCAGAGGGAGAAAGTGATATGACTATCCCTCCTGAAAATCACCACAAAAGAAACAAGGCGGTCTTGATCACAGCTTTGATCTTTATTGTGCTCGGCTTGGGTTGGTTTGCGTATTGGTGGGCCTATGGACGTTTCTATCAATTCACCGATGATGCCTACGTCGATGGCAACAATGTGATTCTCACTCCGCAGGTACCTGGCATTGTGGAATCTTTTTCTGCAATGGATGCAGATTTTGTTCCTGAAGGAAGAATTCTGGTTGAACTCGACAAAACAGATCCGAGGATTGCGCTTGAAAAAGCAATTGCCGATTTAGGAAGCAGCGTGCGCGATGTGATGGGAATGTTCGAAGACGAAAAGAAGTATGCCGCCATGGTCCAAATGAAAAAAGCGGAATTTGTCAAGGCTGCGCAAGATTATGAGCACCGCAAGAATTTAGTCGATGATGGGGGTGTTTCTCTCGAGGATTTCGAACATTCTGAAGCCGCTTTAAGAGCGAATTTTGCCGATCTGATGGCTACAGAGCATCAATATATTGCAGCTGTTTCTGCTATAGAAAATACCACCGTTGACACTCATCCTCACGTCGAACAAATGAAAGCAAAGGTTCGAGACGCTTTCGTCTTTTTACAGCGCTGCACGATCAAAGCTCCAGTTTCTGGCATCGTTGCGCAGCGTACAGTACAAGTTGGAGAAAGAGTCAAAGAGGGCCAGCCGCTGATGGCAATTGTTCCTTTGGACCAGATGTGGGTTACAGCCAATTATAAAGAGGTACAGCTGACCAAAATGCGCGTTGGCCAGCCTGTGCATATCACTTCTGATATCTATGGCAGCTCTATTGTCTATCCAGGGATAATCGCTGGGATTGGCGGAGGAACGGGCAGCGTCTTTTCCGTTCTTCCTCCGCAAAATGCCACAGGCAATTGGATTAAAATCGTCCAAAGGGTCCCTGTGAGAATCATTCTCGATCAAGAGCAGATTATACAGCACCCTTTAAGACTGGGTCTGTCGATGGAAGTCACAGTCGATATCCACGATACGAACAAGCCTTATGTGCCTGAAATCCGGCCTGATGAGCCTCTCTTTGAAACGGATGTCTTCGCTACTCAAGAAGAAGGAGCTGAAGAGCTGATCGCTCAAGTGATCAATGACAACCTCTCCGAATTATTTCTGGAAGACCAGGCGGAGGAAGAGTGACTCCTCTTTCTGGATTTCTACGATTGATCCTTACGATTGCTTTGTCTACCTCGACATTCATGTTTGTCCTCGACTATTCCATCGCTAACGTCTCCATCCCTTATATTGCAGGGGATATGGCGGTTGCTGTCGACCAAGGCACGTATGTGATCACTTCATTTGCCGTCGGCAATGCGATCGCTCTTCCTATTACGGGCTGGCTAACAAAAAGAATAGGTGCAGTCAAACTCCTCTGTATTGCTCTTCTTTTATTTACATTCTTTTCTTGGACATGCGGATCTGCTCCTCGCTTTGAATGGTTGATCGTCTCCCGATTCTTACAAGGGCTGTCTTGCGGCCCAATGATCCCTTTAAGCCAATCATTGCTTGTGATGCATTCTCCTCCCGAAAAGAAAAATGCGGCGCTTGCTTTTTGGAGCACAATTGTGATGACAGCGCCTGTCGTTGGCCCTCTTTTAGGAGGATGGATTTCTTATGACTACAAATGGCCATGGATTTTTTATATTAATATCCCTGTGGGCATATTTAGTGTCATTGCCATTTGGTCGGTCCTCAAAGACAGGGAAACGCCTAAAGAAAAAGCCCCCATTGACTGGGTGAGTTTGCTTCTTCTTGCGATTGCGGTGACTCCACTTCAGTTCCTTCTCGACAAAGGAGAACAATACGACTGGCTGAACTCTCCTCTTATTCTCACTTGCATGATTGTGACTATCATCGCTTTTACTTTCTTACTTGTTTGGTCGCGCAACACAGAAAAACCTCTCATCGAGCTCAAACTCTTCAAAATCCGCACCTATGCGATTTCAACGTTTTACATCGGGATCATGTATGCCATTTATTTTGGCTCTGTGGTTCTCGTCCCGCTTTGGCTGCAAACAAGCATGAATTATACCTCCATTTGGGCTGGAGTTGCTGTCGCACCGATTGGGATCGCACCTTTTCTTGTGGGTCCTTTCATGGGAAAAGCGGTCTCCAAATATGGCACAACTTCTCTGCTTGCCATCTGCTTTGTTTTGTTTGCATTTTCTTGTTTCTATACGGCCTATTTCGATACAGATATCGACATATGGCATATTGGCTTTTCTCGTTTTCTTCTCGGCTGCGCCATGGTGTTTTTCATCACTCCTCTTTTTGCGTTGAGTTTGCAGGATGTCCCCTCAGAAAAACTGCCCAGCGCAACGGGTGTGTTTCATTTTGTGCGTGCAATTTCAGGAGGAATTGGAACGTCTATTTTTACAACGCTATGGATTCGAAGAAGCGCTTACCACCATGCGACGGTGGGAGAAAGTTTAACGCCGTATTCGCCTCAGACAAGTTCTTATCTGAATCAATTGAAAGAGATAGGTCTTCAAGGGAAAGAAGGCTTTGCGCAGCTCAATGCCGCTCTGACACAGCAGGCGGACATGCTTTCGATCAATGATTGCTTTTTCTTGATGGGATGGGTGTTTTTGGGGCTATTGCTCCTTTTACCTTTAGGAAGAGCAAAAAAAGACCCGGCTAAGAAGGACTCTCAACCGGGTCTTATGAGCGAATAACGAAAACTTCTAACGTTTTTTCACAAGAGCTGCGCGCGCCTTGCTGTGCTTGACGCTGTAGCCAAAGTAAATCGCACATCCAATAGCCATCCAAATGAGGAACTGAACCCAGGTAACTCCTGGTAAAGCGATCATTTGGATCACGCAGACAAGAGTTCCTGCCAAGGGGATCCATGGCACAAACGGTGTCTTAAAGGGGCGATGCAATGTCGGTTGCTTGTAACGCAGGACCAGAATCCCGAAGCAAACGATCGCAAATGCAAGCAACGCTCCCATGCACGTCAGCTGGCCTAAGATCCCGACTGGGAAAATTCCAGCAAAAATCATACAGACAACTGTGACTAAAACCGTTGAGAAGAAAGGCGTCTGGAATTTACTGCTGATGTTAGCCATGGGCTTCGGTAGAAGACCATCCCTGGACATCGTTGCAAAAATGCGAGACTGCCCCAAGATCATCACAAGGACAACCGATGTCAGCCCGGCTAAGATCGCAAGCTTAATCACAAATCGCAGCCAAATAAATTTAGGGCCTAAAGCATTTACAGCTACTGCAATCGGGTCAGGTACTTTCAGCGTTGTATAGCTGACAATACCGAGGAGCACGATACCGATGAGGATATAAACAAAAGTAGAAATCCCTAAAGAACCGATCATTCCAACCGGAAGATGCTTTTGCGGATTTTTGCACTCTTGCGCCATAGTCGAAAGGGCATCAAAGCCAATGAAAGCAAAGAAGACCACTCCCGCTCCGCGGAGCACGCCGCTCCAGCCAAATTCTCCGAAGGTTCCGGTATTTGCTGGGATAAATGGGGTCAAATTGTCCATATTGATATAAGCCACACCGCAGGCGATAAAAAGGGCAATCGCTCCTAGCTTGACAATGACCATTACGTTATTGAAACTTGCTGCAGCGCGGATACCGACGGCGACAAGTCCCCCGATCAGAGCGACGATGACCATCGCAGGAATATTGACCAAAGTGCCCGTTTTCGCCCAACCCGTAGCAAGGTCGTAACTAATAGGTGCAGATGCAATCGATGCAGGAATATGAATTCCTAAGTCGTGTAAAAGGCTGACAAAGTAAGCAGACCATCCGACGGACACCGTCGAGGCCGAAAATAGATACTCCATCGTGAGTCCCCATCCAATGATCCAAGCGGTAAACTCGCCCATGGTCGCATAAGCATAGGTATAGGCGCTCCCGGAAATGGGGATCAACGAAGCAAACTCAGCGTAACACAGTGCCGCGAAAACACAGATGATCGCAGCGAAGATAAAAGAGATCAGAATACCAGGACCCGCATACTCGGCAGCAGCTGGGCCAGTGAGGACGAAGATACCCGCGCCGATGATAGCGCCGATGCCCATCGCAGTTAAAGTCACAGCTCCCAGCGAGCGCTTCATTCCATGTTTGGAGTCTTGCGCTTCGTCAAGGAGCGACTTAATGGATTTTTTTACAAACAAACCTTTTTCTTTTTTCATACATCCTGTTTAGGTGTCTTAGAGGGTATCTTCCAACCACCCTCTAGTAAATGACTATCTACAAATGGTAAATTCGCAGCTAGTCTCAAATTCATTTTTTCCAGATAGAAATAGATCTATCTCATAAGTAGAATAAAGACAAATAGGTTTTTAGAATAGAAAAAATGGCTGGAGAGCGCCTTTAAGTACGGATCTGCCCTTCCCAGGTGCGGATGTAATCCAAAAGCTCTTTCTTTTCCGGTTTTGTTTGGAGAAACTCAAGGGCTTTGGGATTGCTTCCAAAATGCGCAAGCTTTGCCAAAAGCTGCAGGTGCCCTTTGTCATTGCCAGCAAATAGGAAAAAGAGAGCATAGACAGGTTTTTCATCCAGAGCGCCGTACTCGATGGGTTCTGAAGGATAGACGACGAACACCATGTCTAAGGGACCTTTGCGCAAGAAATCGCGCGTGTGAGGCACTGCAATTCCATTATTTAATGCTGTCGGCATCATCTCTTCTCTATCCATCAATAATTCAGAGAGAACTTCGGCGTCGACATTTAATTTTTGAGAAATCACTTTTGTAGTTCCGCTGATGATCTCTTCTTTAGTGGTTCCTGGAACCTGCGCGAAGACATCGCCTTGGTGAATGGCGCGGTACAAGCAAAAATGCTGCATGCCGCCACGAGCGGCATTTTCATGACCATCCGCATTAGAGGTAGGGGGGTAAATTTGCGTTTCATTGAACAGGGAGTTACCCACTTCTCCGGTTTTGAGCTTGCAGCCCATCATCCATCTTTCAATTTCTGGGCCGCTAAATCTGTATTGATGATTGATGCGGTAGGCAGGAATCTTGCCGTCTGTGAGCCAGCGGCGTATGGTCGTTTCTGAGACGTTGAGAAGTTCAGCGACATCTTTAATCTTCAGGTCCATGAAAAACTCCTTAGGCAATGCCCTTTTAGCAACCGACAAATTGTGCGATCACATCTTTGACATCATACGTCTTTAACAATTTTTTACGCCTCTCTTCATTTTTAATCGCCATCGTCAGATGGGATAAAATTCTCAAATATTCGGTCTGTTTGTTCTCAGGCCCGCCGATCATGAAGATCAAATGGACAGGAGCGCCGTCGAGAGCATTCCACTCAATCCCTTTTTTTGCCTGAACACCGATGGCAATAAAAAAATGATCATAACCTTGCAATTTGGCATGAGGAATCGCGACACCCAGCCCAATTCCGGTTGAAACAATCCTTTCCCTTTCTAATATCGCGTCGTGGAAAATTTTAGGATTTTTCAGCTTTCCTTCTTGTTGCAAAGCAGAGATCATTTGCTCGAGAGCATCGTCGCGAGAATTCGCCTCTAAAAACAAGACGAGACGCTCATCCAAATAATTGGAGATCGCCACACACTCTCCTTTCTTAAATAGTTTGATTAAATCGCCAAGACCTGTAGCAATTTGATGATTAATGCGTGCCAGTATGGCCAAACCCACCCTCCCCGCGTGAAGTGGATACCAAAGTGTCTTCTACACAAAATCGCGCTTTTTCGACTTTGGCCAAAACCAGTTGCGCGATGCGCATGCCGGGCGTCACCGTAAAAGCATTTTTTCCATGATTAATTAAAATAACCCCGACCTCGCCTCGGTAATCGGCATCGATCGTTCCTGGAGTATTCAAAACTGTGACTTGACTCTTCAAAGCAAGACCGCTGCGAGGGCGGACTTGGATTTCATAACCAGAAGGGATTGCAAAACGAAGCCCTGTTGGAATCAATGCAGACTCGCCCGGTCCAATAACAATTTGCTCTTTAATGTTCGCCTTGACATCTGCTCCAGCTGCAAGCTCTGAAGCGTAATGAGGAAGAAATTCAGAGTCCTCTGCAATCGTTGGAATTTCGATCTGATCCATTTCAAACTCGAGTTATTGAGTGATTTTCATCTCTGCAAGCGCCAGCAGCTCTTTCAGCTTATGCGGCAGCTTGTTCATCGATTGTCCGTACATGACACGATAAGCAGAAGGTTCTTGGAACGTGCGCTCATTGTCAGTCAGATAATCCAAAAACTGGAATAATTTCTGTTTTAAATCATGGCGATTTACAATGCAATCGATCATTCCTCTTTCGAGTAAAAATTCTGATCGCTGCGCACCTGGAGGAAGCGCTTGACGCATCGCTTGCTCCACAACTCTAGGACCCGCGAATGCGATCAACGCGTCAGGTTCTGCCATGATGACATCCCCCAAGGTCGCGAAGGAAGCCGTGACGCCGCCTGTCGTAGGATTGGTCAAAATAGAGATATAGGGAAGGCCTTTTTCATGAAGTTTAGCAAGAGCTGCGCATGTTTTGGCCATCTGCATCAGAGAAAGAGATGACTCTTGCATGCGCGCTCCGCCCGATGCAGAAATGATAACGACCGGTAGATTGTGAGCAATTCCATACTCAATAATACATGTGAGACGCTCGCCGACGACAGATCCCATCGATCCTGCCATGAAAGAAAAATCGAGGACTCCCAATGCAATCCGTTTTCCTAAAATCTCACAGGTTCCAACCATCGCCGCTTCATCTCTTCCTGAAGACTTCTTCGCTTTTTCTAGGCGCTTTACGTAAGCTTCTGTATCAACAAACTCAAGAGGATCCAGCGGTTTGAACTCTGTGAACAACTCTTTAAATGTTCCCTCATCTGCGAGTAGCTGAATGCGCTGCGTTGCCGACAAACGATAGTGGTAGCCGCACTTCGGACAGCAGTGCATTTTCTGTTCAAGCTCACTCGCATGTACCATATCGTGGCAATGCGTGCACTTAATCCAGCCGCTATAGCCGTCTTTTTTTGTCGTTTGGACTTTAATTTTCGGCTTATTACGCGAAAATAACCCCATACACTTCCACCATTATTCCTTTATAATTAACCAAATATAACACAAAACGGAGTTTTGCAAGGAGAGTAAAATCTACTCAAACTAAAATTATTTCTTTGCGCTTGCGTAGCGCTCTTCAACGTTTTTCCAGTGAACAATCTTCCAAATATTTTTCACATAGTCCGCACGTACGTTCTTGTATTGCAAGTAGTAAGCATGCTCCCAAACGTCAATTCCCAGTAAAGGAATGAATCCCAAAGTGCTTAAGGGATCTTGATTAGAGCAAGTGGCAATCTCAAGACGGTTAGCTGTTTTGTTAAAACCCAGCCATCCCCAACCCGATCCTTGCACGGCTACAGAAGCTGCGCTCATCTTTTCAATAAAAGAATCCACAGACCCAAAATCTTTTTGAATCGCCGCTGAGAGATCTCCACTCGGAGCTCCCCCGCCACCTTTTCCAGCCGGCGCGAGATTCGTCCAAAAAATCGAATGGTTCACATGACCGCCGCCATTGAACTTAATCGCTTGGTTTAAAGCAATCATCGCAGCGACATCTCCTTTTGCTTCTGCATCGCGGTATTTGTCTAAAGCCGCATTCAGATTAGTCACATAAGCTTGATGGTGCTTAGAATAGTGCAATTGCATAATCTCAGCTGAAATCACCGGCTCCAGCGCAGAAAAATCATAAGGGAGATCGGGCAATTTGTAAGGGGTGGATTGAGACATAAAAGTACTCCTGGTGTTTAACCGTTTCTGGAATCATACTTTTTCTTTCCAATTTTGTAAAATTTAAACGCAGAGGAGTTAAACTTTTATTTGCTAAAATTTCGCTGGTTTTGGCAGCATGATTAGAAAGTTTTTTTGGAGAATCCCATGAGAGCCCAACCAAAGCTGACTATTGTTTTAAGTGCACTGTTTTTCAGTTTAAACACGTCATTACTCGTGTCTGATGAAATACTAACATCAAACGAAGTTCCGATTGTTCCAGAGTCGCAATGTCAAGAAGCTCTCGAAGAGATAAGATACGAAATTGAAGCTATTTCTAATCAAATCGAACGATTGGGACGTGAAAATAGCAGCACTGCTGCAATCCTGGAGCTATATAATGCAAGAGGAGTTAGATATTTTTGTGTTGGGATGTTTGAGCATGCTTTGGAGGATTTTAAGCATGTTATGACTGTCTCGCTCGGCGATAAAGAATTACAAGATTCTATATTAGCGTTAGCTCTATGGGGAAGCTTATTTTGTCATGCATTTCAAAACCAAGACCAAGAAGCATTTCAAGACCTTGATTTATTTAAAACTTACTTTCTGCCTGATTGCCCGTGTGGTTCTTCCAAAACTGTCTTAACTAACTCACCTTCTTGCAAGGAGAATCGGTTAAATTTTCAAGACACTTCTATCAGTTATGCGAGCTCATCATCACATTATGATATAAGTACCGATACTGCCAATCATGCCAATGGTTATTATTTTCGATCTATAGCCAATTTCGCTAATCCGAATGAACGCCTCACCGTACATGAGTGTAGAGATCGCGTAGAGACGACAGCAAAATTAATGCGAATATTAGCGCTTAAGATCCCCAATGCAGCTCTCGCAGCTACTACTAACATTGTGATTGGTCAACTTGAAGATTTCTTTTCTGCCTGTTGCTACAGAAATCATTGGACAGAGTGTTTATCTCCTGTTATTGACGCATATCAATACATGAAGAGATGTATGGACAGAGGGGTGTCTATCGCTCCTAAGCTTATTTTTCCCGGTAGGTAATTATGAAACGACTTTATATCTTACTCAGCATTATCTTGCTTTTGACTAGTTGCTCTTCCAAAAAAGAAGAGACAGTTGCTCTTGGCCCTTTGAGCAAAATTAAAGAATACCTGGTTATTCCGGTGTTCGCGCCATCCAATAGCTCAGAAAGAGAACTTCTATGCAACCATCTCAAAGAAACGCTAGAAAAAATAGGTACTGTCTACGTTTCTAATGACTGCATCAACGCTCTCCCATCCTATGGAGCAGGAATGGTTATCTCAGTAGATGAACCTGATCAACACAAAAAAGGTTCGATTAAAATCCTTGCGGAAGGAGAGGTTCTAATCAATAAGCAGAAAGCTAGTTGTGATGTTTGGGCGACTCACTTTTACGATCCAACGTTGCCTCAGCTCATTGAAACAGAAAATGGGATTATGTTTAAAAAGGATGAAACGGCTACCAGCCCCGACATTAAGGATGTAATCGCGCAAATGGTTACACAATTTGGCACGCAATATCAACACGACAATCCCGGATCAAAACCAGTCTTTCATATTTACAATTTGATCCAACCTTCTTTAGAAAAAACTTTAAAAGAGAGCCTTAACAGCTAAAAAGCATTTGACGAGCCTCTATCAATGCCTGCTCGGTCACAGGCCCAATCGCAAGGCATTTTTTTCCCTGCGGCAATCTGCCATAGATTTCTAAAAATGCTTTCACAGTGGATGGACTTGTAAATACAATCTCATCGATCTGATCCAAATCGGGCGCAGGAGACATCGCTTGCGAGAGGGTGTCGTAAAGATCACAAGCTTGATAGCGCACTTCTCTCTCCTGGAAAAAATTAGCGAGGATGGGCCGAGATAAAGAAGAGCGCGGCAGAAAAAAATAGGCATTATCCAAATCCATCGCATTGATGAGTTGCACTAAACCCTCTTGCGTCTCTTCAGAGGCAATATCACTGGGTTGCAGCCCCCCGGCACAAAGATGTCCTGCCGTCACCTCTCCAATGGCAATCACTCTCTTTGTTTTTAACTCCTCTACAGATCTCTGCAAAACGGCAAGATGAGTAAAAAACACTTTCACAGCATTTTTGCTCGTAAAGATGAGATGCGTGTACTCACTCAAATCATCAAAAGCTTGTTTGATCTCCGGTTCATCTAAAGAGCGAGGTGTAATTTTGATGACAGGGTAATGGATCAAGTGCCCAGAGGATCTTCCCTGGCTTTCATACTGCGTTGGATCAGTTCCTAAGTACAGCGTTGTTCTCATGGCTCCTCTCTACAAAAATCTAATCGTGCAGGCTCTCAATCAAGCATGTATTATCCAACTCTGGAAATCTGTTTTGCTGAGGATCGAATTGTAAAGCCAGAAAAGTGCCAGACGAAGAATCTCCATCCAAAGCAATAATCATTCCCCTAAACGATGCTTGGTGAAATTTAGGTCGTAAATATGGATCACCTTTCGTATGAATGACAATAGCGTAAAGTTCTCCAGCCTCAGCGAGAGTAATTGCATCTTTTTTAGTAACCCATAAACTACCACCAGAATTACCTACTAAAAACTCACTAATTACACGCCGTTTATTGATGCGCACACCCATAACTTTTTTAACTTCTGTATATTCTTCGCGTCCTTCTCTCCAGCCCTCATGCTTCTTCATAGCATCGAGTAATTTTTCAAAATCCTCATCATTGAGTGAACGAATCGTGCGATTCATATCAAATTTCGTAAAAAACTTAATTGCTTTTCTGTAATTAATAACTTCTTCATTATCAGGTTCCCCTTTCGCCACACCCGTATATTTTCGCACAAACTCATTGAGTGTTGAATCGACATACATTGATCCTTCTTTTAGTCGCACTGACTGAGCTTTTCGACCTGTATCATAATCAGGGTATACAGCAAATTTTAATTCCATTTTTTTCTTATTTGGTATTTTTCCAGCCGACCCAATAGCTCCTTTTCTTTTTGCAAAATCACCCATTGCGTGGTTGCCAGGGTTATTATTTCTCCAAGAGCGGGTACTTGCCTGATTGTCAGGCTGTCCTGGAAAAGCCTTCCAAAAACGAGTCAATTTATTACCATCTTCATCATAATAGATAACTGAATTCTCCGGACCATCTTCGGCTTTAATCCACTTTTTGTAAGTCTTCATACATTTCCTTCGCTTCAAGTGTTGCTGGTGTGTGAATGTGTGAAATCAATGTTCCTAAATACCCTTCTACAATAACTTGTTTGTTCAGAAAGTATTGTGGACTATCTTCATCCTCGACTGCAATAAGTTGGATCCAACCTTCTTCATCTGGGCAGTACAGACTTTCTGTGACATAATTTAAATCTATCATTCTTTGAACTTCAGTCCCTGGTATCTCCAATACCCATCGCATCTCAGGATAGTCACCACATTCAATACTTTCATAATTAGGGACACCGGGAAATGTATGACGAATCAACTTGCCTCGTAATTGAATATATGGCAACGGTATGACGCAATCATCATCTACTGGAAAAACATAGCTTGTAGGATATAAGGCAGCTTCTTGTTCTAAGCTAAACGCAATGACTGGAAGCAGAACTGGTAAAACCACGATCCAAACGAAAGATAAACTTAAATGCATAAATCACCCTCTCACATCAATGCATTTAAAAAGCTGGAGCATTTCTTCATCATCCGCGCGCGCAAGAACAGCCAGCTGCCCTTGCAGCGGCGCTCTTTCCCCTGGGAGAAAAATGCGATTGCGATGGGTGAGTTTCAAACGGATAAGAGCAGCTTCTGCGATGACGAGACCATCGACGATTCCTTCGTCAAGGAGCATTAAGCGCGTTTGAATGTTTCCTCGAATATCAACGCAGACAAAATCACTGCGCAGCTCGCGGATATTCTTTTCTCTTCGTACGCTGGATGTGCCAATTTTTGCACCCAAAGGTAAACTCTCTAGAGTATCCCCTTCGCGAAGGGCGATAGAATCAGAGGGATCGACACCTTTGGTCAATGCAATGAGCACTAATCCTTGAGGCAAAGGATCGGGTAAATCTTTGGCAGAATGAATGCCAATGCGGCACTGCCCACTCAAAACAAGGGCATCAATCTCTTTGGTAAAAAAATCGGTTTTCTCTAACGAGCGCAAAGAAGTCTTGAGATCCTTATCGCCGGTTGTTTCCACCCAGATGGGTTGAAACTCGATTTCAGGATAAAATGGCTTGAGCTCTAAAAGCACCTCGTCGCATTGCGCTTTAGAAAGAGGAGAACTTCTTGCTCCCACTAGGATCGTGTTAATTAAGCAACTCACGCACAGCCTCCTCGACAACATCGACGCCGATTAGGGAAATTTTTTTGGAAAGATCAGGATCTAGTCCCTTCAAGTTGCGCTTCGGTAGTAAACAGCGTCTAAAGCCCATGTGGATCGCTTCGCGAATCCGATTTTCTATGCGCGGAACTCCGCGCACTTCGCCACCGAGTCCCACCTCTCCTAGCACAACTGTCTCTGCATCGATAGGCCGATTGCAAAAAGAAGATCCAATCGCAATCAATACACCCAAATCAATCGCCGGCTCCACAATTTTAAGACCGCCTGCAACCGACACAAAAACATCGCATTTGTACAGCTGATAGCCCATCTTCTTCTCAAGAACGGCAAGAAGTAGTGCCATGCGATTTTGATCTAGGCCTGTCGATTTGCGCGTCGATGTGGAAAAGGCAGATGCGGCAACAAGCGCTTGCACTTCGATGAGAAGCGCGCGCGATCCTTCCACTGTGGGAATGATCACGGAACCTGGAATTTCTCTTTGTCTTTCCTCTAAAAAAATCACAGACGGATTGCTCACCTCTGAAAGCCCTTTGCCTCCCATCTGAAAAAGCGCAATGTCATCGGTTGGCCCAAAACGATTTTTCACAGAGCGAAGAATCCGATAGCCATGCTGTTTATCCCCTTCAAAATCGAGCACTGTATCGACGATGTGTTCCAACACCCGCGGACCTGCAATTTCTCCCGATTTTGTCACATGGCCGATCAAAAACGTGGCAATCCCCATTCCTTTGGCAATATGCATAAATTCCATCGCCAGTTCTCTCACCTGACTTACAGAACCCGGAGCAGATGGAAGTTCGCTTTTGTAGAGAATTTGAATCGAATCGACAATCATCACATCGGGCTTTAACTTCTCCACCTGCGCTTTGATATTGGAAAAATGGGTCTCGCTAAAAAGATAGAGATGATCATCGAAGGCGCCTAATCTGCTAGCGCGCAAAGAAGTTTGCTCGACCGATTCCTCTCCGCAAATGTAAAGTACAGTGAGTCCTTGCTGCGCCAAATTCTGTGCGAGTTGCAGCATAAGCGTGGATTTTCCAATACCAGGATCTCCGCCGATCAATGACAAAGAACCCGAAACAATCCCCCCTCCCAGCAGACGGTCAAACTCCGGCATCAGTGTCGAGATCCTGCGAAACTCCGTCATCGTTACATCTTTTACGCGCATGGGTTTTGCCGAATCTGTTTTCACCGACTCAAAGCGCTTGCCCTTATCCTCTATTTCGATATCTTGCTCAAAAGTGTTCCATTTTTGGCACACGGAGCAACTCCCCGTCCACTTTGTCTGCTTGTGTCCACAATCGACACAACTCCAAAACACCTTTTGCTTAGCCATCCTTTACCACTCCAAGCTTTCTAAGAGCATCTTCGGCTGCCGCTTGCTCCGCCTCTTTTTTGGACGCGCCTGTCCCCTCTCCTGCATCCACCTCATCCACTACCGCAATCACCTGAAATATTTTGCTATGATCAGGCCCCGTCTCTTTCTGAATTTTATAAACCGGGGGCTTTTGGTATTTTTTCTGCGAATAATCCTGCAGCTCTGCCTTCCAATTGCGCAAAGGCTTCTTCAAATGCTCCTCGATCTTCTCCGCAAAATGGTCGAAGACAAACGCCTTAGCCGCATCCATCCCTCCATCCAAATAGATCGCACCGATGAGTGCTTCGAACAGATCGGCCAGAATGGTCTCTCTCCCCCTGCCGTCGTTCATCCTCTCTCCTCTTCCCAGCAACACATACTGCGCAATATCCAACTGATTCAATAATTGAGCGCAGCTGCTCGCCTCCACGATATGCGATCGCAGATGAGACAGCTGTCCTTCCGGCTCAGACGGAAGATGGGCATAGAGATAGTCAGAGATAATTAGCCCTAGAACAGAGTCGCCGAGAAATTCCAATCTCTCATTATGCTGCTGCACCAAATCCCTGTGCTCATTGAAAAATGAGCGATGGACAAAGGCGAGCACAAGAAGTTTTTTATCCAGAAAAGAATAGCCCAGTTTTTCCTCAATCGAGGGTACTTTGGCCATCAGTTCTTCAATAGGATTCATGGTCATTTCTTTTTTAAACAAAATCCAATTATCCCTAACTCTCAAATGATTATCAAGCCCGCCCTTTTCCAAAAGAAAAATTTGACTTTCCTGCTTTTGCCATGATAGCTTTTTGGTGCAACCTGGGAACGGTTTGCGGACGCCCGCAAACCGTTCCTGAGTTGTTTTCTGGGTTTATGCAAACTTTTTGGGAGAAAAAATGGAACTAGAAGGCAGAGTTTGGAAAGATCCTGATAGCTCATGGTGGTTGATTGAGATTTTTTCCTTGGGAGTGATGACTCAGGGAAAGACGAAAAAGGAAGCCTTGGAAATGATCAAAGATGCCGTCATGGAATTGCTAAAGGACTCTTACGAGAATCTCTTAGATCAGGGATTTCAACTCACTGTTAATCTGCATGAAAACGGGATTATTGGGATTAGTGCCACTGATGATAAACCTCTTCTTACATTGGGTTTAAAACGTCAGAAGCAAAAAAATACCCAAGCTCACTAAGACGTCTCATCCATAATTCGGTAATATCTCGCGAGGAATGAAGAGGCTACTTCTGGATCTAAAGAAACTTCAATGACCTCTTTAGATTTTCTGATAGAAGCATTTGGAAAAGGTGCTAAATCTTTGGAATCAGCAGGTTCCTGCACATAAAGATTTAGAGCTTCTTTCATATTTTCAATAAGCTCTTTCATGGAATCACCTTGGGTAACGCATCCTTCAAACTCCATGCAATAAGCGGAATATCCAACATCTTCTTTTCGGACCTTAAAATGATATTTCATAACATAAAACTCTCAGCCGTATTCTCTAAGTCAGCTCATTCTTAATTCCAACAGCATCTTTAGGTTCAAGACACATCTTGGGTTTAGCACGTTTAAGACGTTTTTTAACGTTGTCGATGGGTTCAGCAGGAGGAATATTCTCAGGAAGCGTGCCACCAATTTTAGAAATTGCAGCACGCACTTCTTTGCCTACCTTCTCATGTGTTTCAATCGCTTCGGTTTGGTTATTAATACGCTCTTGTTTAAGTTTGTCTCGAGTTTGGGTCATGCGAAAAAGATTAGCCGCAAGCTCTGTTGTCCCCATGCGATCCATCAATTTGTCTTCAGGTGGAATACCTTTTCGAAGCTTTATTGCATCATTGCCAAGGCCCCCATAAAGACCTTTATAGCCAGCATCGTGAAAGACACCAAACATTGAACTTTGGACCCCCGCTTCTTTTGCTGCCCCTGATAATGCCTTGAATTCGACAGTCGCCTGCTCCCGGGCTTCAAGCCTTTCACGATCTGCTAACAACTCATCTGAAAGCTCTTGGCGGCGAGTCTGAATGGCGAAGTATTTTTGAGCGTGAGCAATTTCCGCCTTTCTTGGGTCCCCATTTTGAGCAATCAGATAGCAAGCAAAGCGCGAAAGATGATAATCCTCAACGAGTTGCGATGAACCATACCCCCCGGGGATCGGTTTGCGGGCGTCCGCAAAGTGTTGGGTCGGCTTATTCCCTGATTGCTCGCAAGACTTCATGGCTTTTTTGATAGCGTTTTTAAAATCTCTCCATTGAGAATAGCCCAAATATGGTTGAAGATCGCGAGCGCTCCAGTATTCAATACCGTGCTGATTTTGCTTTTTAAGCGACTCAAAAGAAAGTTCTGTGGTAACCGTTAAAGAACTATCAGAATGTTTCATAGTTTTGCACCGAAAATGATTAATGGGTGGAAGTAAAATTTTATCTATTGCAACATTTTTTTGCAAATCCAAAGTTGTGAATGAATCCCCCCAGTTCTTACATCCTTACATACCTCTCCACCCTTTACTTTATTCTCTCCTCTGCCCATACTTAAAAAATTACACTTCATAAGACCATGGCAAAACTCAATCCTCATTTCAAACGATTGAAGCGGGAATACATCTTCCCCATCATCGAACAAAAGCTTGACGATCTAAAAAAAGAGTTTCCCGATGTCCAAATCCTGAATTTTGGCATTGGCGATATCGCTCTTCCGCTTGCCCCTAAAATCGCAGAAGCCATTTCAGAAGGCGTCATGGAAATGACAACCGAAAGCGGAATGAAAGGCTACGGCCCCAGCAGCGGCTATGCCTTCTTGCGCGAGATCATTGCCTCTCATGAATTTTCCCATCTGGGCATTTCTCCCGATGAGATTTTCATTTCGGATGGCGCCAACAGCGATACCGTCAACATGCTCGAGCTTTTTGGCATGTCAAATATCATCGGCATCACCAATCCCACCTATCCCGCCTATCTGGATGTCACGATTCTGCAAGGACATAAAAAAATCCTTCACTTTCCTTGCCTTGCGGAAAACCACTTCGCTCCAATTCCTCCGCAGGAGCACTGCGACATCATCTACCTCTGCTCGCCCAATAATCCCACCGGCGTTGCAATGACTAGGTTCCAACTGACCGCATGGGTCGATTACGCGCTTAAGCACAAGGCTCTACTCCTTCTCGACAATGCCTACGAAGCCTTCATCTCCTCTTCAGATGTCCCAAGAAGTATTTTTGAGATTCCAGGCGCCAAAGAATGCGCTATTGAGTTCCGCAGTTTTTCTAAATCTGCAGGATTTACCGGCCTGCGCTGCGCCTACACCATTCTTCCCAAAACAGTCAAAGCGAAATTTGGAAACAAACAAGTGCCTCTTTACCCCTTCTGGGAACGCCGCCAAGCCACAAAATTCAATGGGATTGCCTACCCTATCCAAAAAGGCGCTGCAGCTGTGTACTCTAAGGAAGGAAAAGAACAAACCCGCGCCCAAATCAACCTCTATCTGGAACAAGCACAAAGGCTCCGCGAGGGCCTCTCTCAGCTTGGGCTGATGTGTTACGGTGGAATCGATGCTCCTTACGTGTGGGTGAAAACGCCTGAGAATTTAACCTCGTGGGAATTTTTCGATGCTCTTCTAAAGCGCTGCCATCTCATTTGTATTCCCGGCAGCGGATTTGGCTCGCAGGGAGAAGGCTATGTCCGCTTCTCCGCATTCACCACTCCGGACAAAACAACCCTTGCCCTTGAACGCCTAAAAAAATCATAAAAACATGCGCCTTGCTATTACCCCTGACCACAAAGAGTACTTTAAGAAAAATCAATACATCGAATTTGAAGGCTTGCTTTCGCCGGCCCAAGTGGCTGCTTTGAAAAAAAATGCCGAAGAAACTCTTTCCTCCAGGCTAAAACTTCCCACAGCAAAGCTCAAAGAAAAGCCTGCAGCAGAACTCTTTCAAGCGGGATATGACCTTTGGCGCAACAATGAAACGATTAAAAAAACAGTGCAAAAAAAAGATTTCGCCCTATTAGCCTCTGAACTTTTTGAGATACTCCCCATCCGCCTTGCCTTTGACGAATATATTCACACGACGCAAGGTTCTCCTTTTCAAGAGGCGTGGTCCTTGCAAGAGACCTCTTGCCTTTCTCCTTTGGCTGGAGCCCTGATCCTTCCCTTAGAGGATCTAATGAAGCCCATTTCTTCATTCCCCATCCCCATCAATAGTGGACACGGACTTTTTATTTCCCCAACACTCCCTATTCCATGGCCAGAGCTTTTTGCGAATGCGGAGCTACGAGTTCTTATCATTGGATTTGCAACTAAGCAGACGGCTTTCTGCGCAGATACGCGCGATCCCCATGCCGTGCATTTGAAAAAACTAGGCTATGTCTTTAATGATACTCTCAATGAAGCCCTTCATCCCATTCTTATAAGAAAATAGAAGGTCTTTTAGTAAGTGAAGCGCCAATGTTTATCCCCCTGAAAAAGTAGGCAGCCATTCCTGCACAGCCTCTTTGGCCCTGGCAACGCAAGCATCGACGCTGACGCCTTGTAGATAGTTGCCGACGAGATGGCAATTGGGAAGCTGCTGGGAAAAGCGGTTCTTGAGGTCTAACATCTTCTCCAAATGGCCCACTCCAAACTGAGGGATAGCCAAAGGAACATATTTGAAGGAGATCGATTTGGGTCTAGCGGAAATTCCCAAATGACGCCTTATACCGCGAAGGGCTGCATCGACATACTTTTCTTCAGAAAGACCACTGTCGCGCAACTTGATCGTCAATCTGGTTTCTTGATCTTTGCAGTTGTGCCGAGGAAAGACAGAGGAATCAAACACGACGCCCAAAATCTCTTCGTAGGCATATGTCGGTGTCAAATAACCAAATCCTTGGAGTGGCAAGACATTGGCATCATAACCAAAGTTCACTACGGCAATACTAGCAGAAGGAACTTTTGCAAATTCCTTGGAAATCTCAGGTATATGCCTTTCAAAGAGATTCCCTGCCTCTTTGACGGGAAGACAGCAGAACAGATAATCCGCTGTAAGTTGCTCTTTGTCCGTTTTGACCAAGACCTGGCTCCCTTCGAAGGAAACATCTTCCACAGTGTGATTGTATTGGATCGAAGCAGGGATCTGGCTCATAATCGATTGCGGAAGCTGCTCAATGCCTAAGCGAAACGAAAAAATGGCGCTCATGGGGACGCCTTCCACATCTTGAGAATATTTTGGTTCTTTCCTTTTCTCTTTGATGCGATGATAAAAGCCTTTTGTCAAAGAGCCATAAGTCTCTTCCCAAGCTTTAAGCTTGGGAAAACAAGAGCGCATAGAAATATGCCGAACATCTCCCCCAAAAATCCCCACTACCATCGGATCGAAAAAAAGCCTTGCGACATCGTAGTTGAATCGTCTGAGAACAAACTCCCAAACAGTTTCATCTCCCACTTTAACGGGCTGCTTCCACTCAGAAAGAATCGCACGGATAAATCCCTTCGTTAAAGGAGAAAGTAGAAAGGAGATGGGGTTTGTGGGAAAACGTTGAAGCTCTCCTTCATGCCACAAATAACGATGGTGCGGTCTTGCCTCCGACCAAATGACATCCTCCTGCATTCCGAGCTCAGCGATCAAACGCATGATCGCGGGACATTTCTGCACTGCGAAAGTACGCGGCCCTTTTTCAAAATGAAAGCCTGTCGTATGATCTGTGTGGATTAAGCCCCCCAAGCGGGCGCTTTTCTCCAGAATGACGATATCCAGAGGCAAATGCGTTTGACTCAAGTACCAGGCAGTTGTCAGCCCTGAGATCCCAGCGCCTAAGATAATGACTTTCTTTTTCATAAAAAACCTTGAGGAAAAGATTTTCAAACGGAGAGTGTAATGGAACACAAGAATAAAATATATACATCTAAAGAAGAGATCGTCTTTTTTCTCAAAGACCTCCGAGAAAAAATCATCAACGCCTTTGAAACTTTGGAACCCGCTAAGCGTTTTCAGCGCACAGCTTGGGACTATCACAAAGGAAGCGGCGGCGGAGAAATGTCCGTCCTTAGAGGAGACGTTTTTGAAAAGGCTGCTGTCAACTGGTCCGGTGTTTCAGGAGATGCTTTTCCCATGAATGATGCTGCGGGTGCTTTTTTTGCCACAGGCGTCAGCCTCATCACCCACATGCACAATCCCCATGCCCCCACTGTTCATTTCAATATTCGCTATATCCAAACGGAAGAAAAAACATGGTTCGGCGGAGGCTATGATCTGACACCGATGGGCTTCTCTTACGAAGAGGATACCTTACATTTTCACAAGATCGCCAAAGAGGCTCTTGATCCTTTTGGCCCAGACATCTATCCCACCTTCTTGCAAAATGCGAAAGAATACTTCTACATCCCCCACCGCAAAAAAGAGCGCGGTGTCGGTGGCATTTTCTTCGACCACTACGACACAGGTGACTTTGACAAGGATTATGCGCTTTGGAAGCAGGTGGGAAATACGTTTCTAGACACGATCCTTCCCATCTACAAGCGCCGTATCAACACTCCCTTTTCTTCAGAAGACAGAGAAAAACAACTCGAGATGAGAGCCCACTACGTAGAGTTCAATCTGCTCTACGACCGGGGGACCAAATTTGGCTTTCTTTCGGGGGGCAATCCGGATGCAATTCTTTGCTCTATGCCTCCTCTCGCGAAGTGGTAATCATGTAAATTTATTATTTTAACACAAACTCTTCTCTATTAATACTTTTAAATACCTGCTGCTTTTTAAAGCTTAAAATGTAATAATATTTAAATAAAAACAGGGCTATTAAGAGGAAAAATGAACAATATTGATTCAACAAGAAACCAATCCATAATGAGCCATGAAGACATTCAAAATCTCGACCAAAAGTGGCAAACAATCATTGCACCGAATGTCCAGGTTGGAAATGGATTGGAAGATTCCAAATATGAAAAAGAAAAAGAATATAATTTTGGTGAGACTCTAAATAAGATCAAAACCTTCCAGTCTCAAGGCAAAAGCATTTGTCTTTTCATTGGCAGAACCCCTTATGAGCAACTTCCTTCTGACTGTGATGAAGCTAAAGACAATGAACTATGGATATCTGCAGATATCAGTTTAATCCCCTGTGGTTATGGCACTGAATATGCGCATTACAACAAATTATTACTCCCTTCTGTAAATCTCAAGGAAAGGCTTCATCTTTGGATCGATCTTAATCAACAACAAGGTATTGAATTGATCCGTGGGCTGTTTGATAAAATTGTCATCGATCAATCGACCTTGAAATTACTCTGTAATGATTTTCCCAAACGATCGATTATTTTACTCCATTCTGCTGAAAGTGAACTCATATTCGAGGGGGGATCAAAAACTGGTTTTGGGCTAGGTGGTGGGTCAGAAGCCTTGACGCCCACCTATTTTTTCTATGATCCTTACAGCATATATATTAATTTATCACACGTGAAACAATTCTTCCCTGAAAGCATACAGCAACGTATGTCAACACGGCAGATAACCATGGCTGAGATTTCACCCGAAATCGGTAAGATCATAAATCCAATGACTTTGACAGCAATAAAAAATCACTTAAAAACCATTTACAAAAACATCGAAGAGCATAGAGCTGAGAAATACCCTTATACGACAAATTATAACTGCGAAAATGATCAAGCCGATTATTTTGTCGTTCGCAATCCTCTCACCCATCCTTCTTTCATCGATGTAGTCATTACTTCATGCAATGTTCATAACGGCACCCTTGGAATTGCTTTTGAGCCAGACTGGGGGAGAAATCCTATTGCTTTTAGAAAAAGTCAAGATGGTTTGGCGGGCCGGGTACCGCTTGGGATAGAATGCAAATTCGTCATTCTCCAGAATGATCAAGTCCAGAAATGGGAAAATGGGTGTAATCGCAGATTTGAATCCACAATGGATTCCATCCGCCTAACGTTGGACAACGTCAATTTTAGTTAACCACCTTGCTTTTATACTTATTAATTTAATCGCAAATCACTGACCGCCAACTACTCCATTCCAATCAAGTAATTTAAATTAAAAATATTTGTATTATTGATGTTTAAGTAAATTTATAATATAATATATATTACTTATTTAAAAATAAGCAAAACAAATAATAACAGGTGAAATATGAATGCTATTAACTTGCATGAGGGAACCCTATGCTATAGTCAGAGACCTCTTGAAGTTCAACAAAAGATCGATACATGCTTTGAAGAATTGGCGAACCAACAACGTTCCGATTGGTACTATAATGGGGAGGATAATAAATACGAGATTTGCGACATCAACGAACATAGATGGGTTGTAGCATTTATCAAGAAGAACTGCTCCGAAAAAAAAGATTTTTATGTCATGGACATAGGCGCTGGTAAATTTTGTTTAGGAAAGGCCATTGCTGATACGATTAATCAACAAATTCTAGAAGGGAATCTTCCAAAAGATATCTCGGTTACCATCCTCAATCTGCGAGGGGAGCAAAACCCTAATGAAGAATCTATTCAATCTGGAAATTGCCACTTGCTCAATTTAGGGGCTTTTAAAATTGAAAACATCTTAGATGAATTCAAAAAAAGAAACATCTCGATTGAAAACAAAGTAGATCTCATCCTCTCTAGATGGACTTTTATCCATTTCGTGGATCCTGTAGGAACTTTTGCTCAAACCCTGCAGCTGCTCCGACCAGAAACAGGTTTATTGCTTATGGATAGGTTTAACTATCTGTATGAGAATCAAACTTTCGACAATACATTCACGCTAGAAGACACTGATAGAAACTTGATTCATCTTTTACTAAATACAAATGTTCAATTTGTAATGAAATTCGATCGTACTGGGTCTCAGTTTGCATTAAAAAAAGAAACCTCTGATTGCATTTACATTCCACTTGAGTATAAAACCCTGCAACACGACCCCCTTCGTTCCATAGCAAACTATGCGACGCAATTCAAAGGCGACTATCTCAAAAATAACCGTGTTAATCTGCCTCAAGCTCAAGCCAAGGAGGCGTTATATGGCCACAAAGACCTATTTAACGAACTCGCATCCTACTCCGCCAGACCATCTGTTTTATATCGCTCCATACAAAGAAGAGAGAGCTTAGAAGAAAATAGCCTTTTTAAGGCGATAAAAGACGATGATGATGCTCTTCTTACGGAATGTTTTGAAAATGATATCGGTCTTGACTTTGTGACGAATTATCATTCGGAAGAAGGATTCACTCCCCTGAGTTTATCCATTCAGTTAGATCGACAAAAGCTATTCGATCTCATTCTACATAACGATCTGATCGCTAGTGCGCGCAAAAATTTAGATGGAAAAACTCCCTTTCACATCGCGGTTATTTACGACAAGCAAGGTTATTTTCTAGAAAAACTCATCCAACAATGGATCGATCGCAACGGTAAAATGCACGAGAGTCTGAACAAGGAGAAACAAACCTTTTACGACCTTGCAAAACAACATAATAATCAAGTTGCTATGGATCTGATTCAGAAACACTTCCCGGAAGCAGGATTAAAATAAAGGAATAATTCATGTCTATCTTTCTTTCAGATAATAAATTTGACTCTAATTTTTGGAAATTCCCACAGTATCAACAACACATGCAGCAGCTGCACCTAGAGCAAAAAGCTGTGATTAAAGAATGCGAAAGCTATTTAAAAACCTTAAGTGAAAACCAATCTCAGCAATTATATCAACACATCGCAAGTGTTTGGAGCAAATCGACAAGTGGAGGAACAGGTCAGCTTCCGGGGGTTAAATTTGGCAAGATGATGGCTCAGTGTCATTTAGATGATCCTCTTGTGAGCGAAACGATTTTAGCTTTCAAAGAAAATAGGGACCCAGAATTAAATCTTCGCTTAGGAACACGTGAAACTTTTGCAAATAGAATAAAGATCAAAGGCGGTGATGCTTTTGAGACGGAATGTACGATTTATTGTCCTTTGAATGAGCGCGTTGCGCGCGCTTTCCGCGCCTTAAATTACGCAGCAAGACGCATGCCGTTTTCTCTCAATCGATTAACAGAAGACAATTGCGCTTCTTATCTAAAAGGTTCCATCTCTCTCATGGGGCAGCGCACAGAAGAATTACAATCCAACGCAAAAAATTCCCGTCTGCCAGAAGCGATCAAGTATGAAGGGGGAGAATACTTCAATCCTTTCACTCGGTGCTTAGTAAAAGCAAAAGCGGATAAGAAAACAGGGATCACTGGAAATTGCTTTGAATTATGCACCTCTGCTTTTGAATATCTATTGAAGGAAGGGATTTCAGAAAAGATGGACATGTACCACATTGAAAATGGAGACCATGTATTTCTCGTCTTTGGCTTAGATGCAAAATGTAACCCCCATGATTACAGAACATGGAACGCTGACGCGATCGTTTGGGATGTCTGGGAGCGCATTATTTTTCCCGTTCCCTACATTGAGCGTTACCTTCCGCGCTTTGATAATCCTTTCTCTCAGCGTTTATTGCTTTTGAACACCAATTTTTTTAGCGTTAAGAATTTTCGTATTGAATCTCCAAAGTCGATGCCTGACATGGAGAAGTTACTTCAAAAGTTTCATGAAATCCCTATGAATGACAGAGAAAATCGCATCCAACAAGCGCATTTGATCGTGAGTGAAATCGAAAAATTACCTTTTGCGCATTATGAGTTATTAATCAATGAAGGATTGAGCGCTCTACATGCTCAAATGCGTCACTTTTTGCAACTGCCCAATTCTGCTTTTCAAAGGGTTAAAAATAAAAACTGGCTCTTCAATCCTGAAACTGGAGACAATTCAGAGTCAGATTTTATTTTTGCTCTATGTGTTGACTATGCAAAATTCTCAAATGGCCTGCAGACTCCTGAACAATACATTGGGTCATGGATCCAACTCAAACAGCACGGTCTCTATGGACATGGCCAATTACCGCCCGAAAACATCGCATTTAGGCATGCTTTTTGTGTCGCAGAGCGCTTTGACAATCCTGAAATCATACGCATTGCTGCAAGAGGAGGAGCGATTCCTGATAAAAACGCCATACAGCGAGCTTTATACATTTCTAAGAAAAAGAAGAATCTCGATTTTCTGCAAGCGACAATCGATGCAGGGACAAAACCCACTCAGAGAACATTTCGTTGCGCAGTCATCCTTGCAGAAAAGACAAAAAATAGCGAATACCTCAAAAAGGTTGTCGAGTGCGGGGCTCAAGCTTCCCATGGAGATAACTGCTATCAAGCATTATTACACTTAAGTATCGTAACAAAAAATCCTGAATTTATTGAACTTGGCATTCAAGCGGGAGCAACCCCCTGTTCTAACGCTAT
>JAHFTO010000042.1 GCA_023269355.1 Chlamydiota bacterium
CCATAATCAAAAGAACTGCAGGGTCTTTCTTTTCTCCAAAGGTTTCATACCAAATCTCAATGTCGTTGACATGGGCGATTTCAGCTTGCAAGTTGACGAACGAAAAAATAGATAATAGAAGTGCGATCGCTTTATTGAGCATGGTCATTGTTCCTATTTTTGATTCATTAGTTTTTTCCAGTTTTCCACGATTGCTTCCGCTAAGCAAACAGATGAATCCACCACTTGAAAAGGGGTTTTTACGGCCTTAAGAACCACATTCAAATCGGTGCAGGCCAATAGGATTGTATCTACTCCCGCTTTTTGCAAGGTATTAGAAAGTTCGCTCCACAGATGAACTGACTTCTCTACTTCAGATGAAGCCTTTATGCTCAGAATGAGTTCATCGACCTTCTTTTGCCAAGACGGATCAAGAATGAGCTCAAGATGGGTATGTTCCAGTCCCTTTTGATAGATGCCAGAGTCCAGTGTCGGACGTGTTCCAAGAATCGTCACTTTTTGACTGGCTTTTGGAAGTCGTTCTAACGTCGCCGTGACTATATTGAGTAATGGGATTTTAATGCACTGCTTCAACTGAGGAAAATAAAGATGAGCAGTGTTGCAAGGAATTGCAACAAAAGACACTCCGCAATCCTCTAATTTTCTAAGGCCGCTGCAAATGGTTTTTTCCATCAGTTCGTGATCTATTGGCCGATCCACATAAAAAGGAGTAGGCAGCGAGTAAATCATCATCGGCGGAAAATCAATGTCGTTTTTGGCCCCTGTCACTCTTTGAAATACAGAGACAACTTGATCAATGAAAGGTCCTGTAGATTTTGGACCCATTCCTGCGAGGATTCCTATCATAGGTTTGTCTTTAGAATTTAAGGTTTAACATATTTAGAGAATGTGGGCAGTTACTAAGGATTCCTTAGTAACTGAATTTGTATCCAATTCTATCCCCTCAGTAACCTCACACATTGTAAGACGTAGAAGTGATGTTGCCTCCGGTACCCGTCCAGTTGGTATGGAAAAATTTGCCGCGGGGCTGATCGACGCGCTCATACGTATGCGCGCCAAAAAAGTCGCGCTGGGCCTGAATAAGGTTCGCTGGGAGCTGACCTGTGCGATAGCCATCAAAAAATGCTAAACTTGTGCTAAAGCATGGCGATGGAACTCCAAGCTCTGCAGCTTTGGAAACCACCCTTCTCCATCCCCCTTCAGAAGCTTGAATCTCTTTGCGGAAGAAATCATCGAAGAGCAAATTCGCAAGGTCTGGATTTTTACCAAACGCTTTATTGATGTCGTTGAGGAAGCGGCTTCGAATGATACAGCCCTCGCGCCAAATGAGAGCGATTGTGCCGTAGTTCAGTTTCCATTTCATCTCAGTTGCTGCAGCGCGCATCAGCATAAACCCTTGCGCATAGCTGATGATCTTCGAAGCGTAAAGCGCCTGGCGGATATCTTCAATAAACGCCTTTTTGTCGCCGCTGAATTTGACTTTGGGTGCGGGAAAGAGTTTTTCTGCTTGCAGACGCTCTTCTTTCAAAGAAGATAGGCATCTGGCAAAGACAGACTCCGCAATGAGCGTAACAGGAATGCCAAGGTCCAAAGCGCTAATCCCGGTCCACTTCCCTGTCCCCTTTTGTCCTGCGACATCGAGGATCTTATCGAGCAGCGGTTTTCCATCGGTATCGCGATGTGTGAAGATATGCGAAGTAATTTCAATCAGAAAACTGCTTAAAACCCCTTTGTTCCACTCGTCAAAAATAGAGTGCATTTCATCGACAGAGCAGCCAAGCACATTTTTTAGTAAAAAGTAGGCCTCAGAGATGAGTTGCATATCGCCGTACTCGATTCCATTGTGCACCATTTTGACGTAGTGTCCAGCACCTCCGTCTCCAATCCAATCGCAACAGGCCAGCCCATCTTCTTTGGCTTTGGCTGCAATCCCCTGGAAAATCGGCTTGATCGCATCCCATCCGTCGGGATTGCCGCCGGGCATGATGGATGGGCCGTGGCGCGCACCCTCTTCTCCACCAGAAACCCCCGCACCAATAAAGCAGATCCCCTTCTCTTTGAGCATTTTCACACGGCGCTCTGTATCGGGATAATGGCTATTGCCTCCGTCGATCAGAATGTCCCCTTTTTCCAAAAAGGGAAGAGACTCCTCGATCAAATCATCGACAGGAGAGCCCGCCTTCACCATGAACATCACTTTACGGGGGCGCTTCAAGGAAGCAAAAAAATCTTTCAATGACTGAGCGCCTACCACGCGCGACCCCTTAGCAGTCCCCGCTAAAAATTCATCTACTTTTGAGACTGTTCGGTTAAAAACTGCGACCGTGAACCCATGGTCATTCATATTCATCACGAGATTCTGTCCCATAACAGCCAGGCCGATCAGCCCAATATCTGCTTTTGCGTCCGTCATTGTTTGCCTCTAAAATTCATTTTTTTAATCTTTGCTTAAAGAGAGAGCGTCGTTTAATATTTCCCGGAACTCTGTTCTCGTAGCTCAGGTGGATAGAGCGGTCGCCTCCTAAGCGACAGGCCGCGCGTTCAACTCGCGCCGAGGACATTTAAACCTAGCTCACGAAAAATTTTAGTGAGCTAGGTTCTTTTTCTCACATATTCATGTACTTATCGATTCCCTGGGCAATTCCAATAGCTAGCCTATCAAGATAGGCCTTATCGCGCAATTTTCCTCTTTCATCCCGGTTGGTGATAAATCCCCCTTCTACAAGGACAGCAGGCATATCGGTCTCTCGAATGACATGAAAATTCCCCTGCTTGATCCCGCGAGATACTGCATGCGTTTTGTCGATCACGCGGTTGAGAATGCAGCTCGCTAGTCGTTTTGAAGCTTTCGTTCTCCATAGCTCTCTTGAGTCAAAATAAAAAATCTCAATCCCTTGCGCTTCGCTACTTGGAGAAGAATTAAAATGCACACTGACAAACAGCGAGCCTTTGGCTTTGTTTGCAATGGAGACACGTCTAGGCAGTGGAAGATACACATCGCGACTGCGCGTCATCATGACGCGGTAGCCAAGCTCCTCGAGATGTTTTTTGAGCAAAAGAGAAGTCATCAGGGTGAGTTTTTTTTCCATGAAGGTGCCAACCTTGGCTCCTTCATCCGTTCCCCCATGTCCCGAATCAATCACAATGAGTGGTTTTAAAACATTCGAAGACGGGTCGATACTCGCCTCGTAACTTCCCTGGACGCCGCGATGAGATGGCATTTTTCCAGCAGAACACAAGAGGATGCATGACAAAATAAAGCAAATGAAGTACAGAGAGCGCAGATAGCGCATAAGATTCTCTTCCGTCCTTATGACCTTGAGTTAACTTTAGAGACTCGCGCTAAATTTCGCAATGAGAATGGATTAAAAATGAAAGTCGCTGTGTTTGGTTCCAAACCCTATGACAAAGAATTTCTAACAAGCGCCCATGGTTCAAATCAGATTGCGTGGAGTTTTTTCGATTTTCCCCTGACTCCAGAAACGCAAACATCTGCTCAAGGTCACGTTGCAGTCTGCGCCTTCGTCAATGACCGCTTGGATGCTCCATGCCTAGAGGCTTTTGCGCAATATGGGATCCAATTAGTCACATTACGTGCAACAGGCTTTAATAATGTCGATCTTGCAAAAGCCCATGAACTAAACATTGCTGTCACTCGCGTTCCCAACTATTCCCCAAATAGCGTTGCAGAACACGCAGTAGCACTGCTCCTCTCTTTAAATAGAAAAATCCACCTTTCCTATGCACGCATTCGTTCCATGGATTTTTCTCTGAATGGACTCATTGGATTTGACATTTGTGGAAAAATAGCGGGAGTCATAGGAACCGGCAACATCGGAAAGGTATTTGCCCAAATTATGAAAGGGTTTGGCGCTCATGTAATTGCAAGCGACGTGATGCCATCTTCTGAATGGGCAAAACAAGAGGGAATTCGCTATGTTTCCACACAAGAACTCCTGAGCAAAAGCGACATCATCTCCCTACACGTTCCATTAACTAAAGAGACCGAGTATCTGATCGACGAATCCACAATCCAATCCATGAAAAAAGGAGCTATCCTCATCAACACAAGCCGCGGAAAAGTGGTCAAAACATCCGCTCTCATCCAAGCCCTAAAAAGCGGGCACCTCAGCAGCGCAGGACTAGACACCTACGAAAAAGAAGCGGGAATTTTCTTTGAGGATCTTTCTGGAAAAAACTTCAAAGATGAGGAACTAACCATGTTGCTCTCTCTTCCCAATGTGCTCGTAACCGCTCATCAGGGATTTTTCACACAAGAAGCCATGCGAGAGATTGCTAGGGTTACCGTGGAAAATTTGATCCGCTTCAAAAACAAGTCTCCATTTTTGGAAGGAACCCAGCTTTAACTAATCGACAAAGGCAATGATATTCAACTGTGTCCTCTGTCGGGTTCATGCATGCATTTAGCTTTTTTTTCACGCCTTTTATATACTAGCTCACCCATGACATAGGGTAATGGATTAGGATAATCTAATCTTCTGATATCAACCTCCAGTTTATAATTCGGAAAGCTTGCGATCACTTCAGTTGCCACGCATTCTGCAGACTCTTGATCTTCATCAGAAATTTCGCCATCGTAAAAGAAAAATACATGGACGGTTTGGTTATCCAATTTTATGGATGCCGCTCTTAATGCCGGAGAGACTTCTCCCCACAAAGCTCTCATTAAGGAAAGTAACATTCGAGTATTATTTAAGGGATAGGAACTTAATTTATCGGGGATCGGCGGGGACAATGTGCGCTCCTTTTTTGCTGTAGTGTATTATTCCCTTAGTAGTGGGTAATTCAATGTTAGAACCTTCTTCAATATAGTATCCAATGATCTCTCCAAAATCGACTCTTTCTCTATAGCCCGGCATACCAGGTTCACCCGTTATTTTTTGCCCTTTTCCTGCATATTTATCCAAAAGTGCCTGAGAGTCGGGATGGGTCCATTTTCCTTTACCCGCTATATAATTCCAACTTCCTGGAATGTGTTTAGTCTGTTGGTCTATGACAATTTTTGTGCTAGAAAAAGAACCGCAGGATTTTCCTACCAAAGTTGGTGGAGGTAGCATACCATAGACGAAATCATCTCTATGATGGTTTTCGCTGGAATAAACTATGGCTTGATCTGTATCGAAAACACGATCTATAAGCTCATGGCCTTCAGCAACGATATTGTCAAAATTTTCTTTTGGACTTCCTAGTAAGTCTGAGTTTCCTGACAAAAATTTTGATGCTACATCACCCACTTCTTGAAACGTTTCAGGAACTACAGAAACGACCTCAGTGACGGCATTCCAAGCCTCATGCGCAAGATGGGAGGTGATTTCTTTAGCTTTTTGAGCCAAAACCTCTGAGTCATCTTTGGGTACACAAGCTAATTCTATAGATGCTTTTTGTTGATTGATCTGTTCTTCAGTGACTTCAGCTATGGTTATAGTATTTTTATCGGGATCATGCTTTGAATCGGATGAATCAGCTGAGCTAGCTGCAGCAGCTCCTAACGCCGCAACTGCTGGCGCCGCTGCCCCTCCAGTAGCACAAACGACAACAATTGTAACCGCAGCCACAACTATGCCTCCAATGATGCATTCTGTCTTGTGTTTCTTACAAAAGTTTTTGCACTCATCCCAACGCTTATGCCACCATCCTTTGTCGTGATGATGATGCTTTTTACCTTTGTGCTTGTCGCCATCTTTATGTTTATGGTGCTTACACTGGATAATTGTCGGTCTATCTTGAGAGATTGAAGGAATAAAAGAGCTGTCTGTTGGATCTGTGCTCATAAAATCGTTATCAGAATCATCATCTTGAAATAGTGTCTGAATGTCTTGCTCCAAAACATACTTCGCATACCAATCATCTTTGGGAATGCCCTTTCTCGCGAGATCAACAATTAAACGCATGATGTAGAAAAGATCTTCTTCCGAACATGTCTCTTCAAGATTGCCATTCTCAAGGTCATTCAAAAAGGCAACAAAATCATCAAACGTAAAGTTCATAATAGAGCTTGGATCTACTTGGCATAAGTTACAATTCTTATGGTGCTCCTGAGATTGGATTGTCATCGCAGGTAAGGGAACTTGGGAAATTAGGAATAGAGGAAGCAATAATAGAGAGACAATGCGAGTAAAAAGGTTGTGACGCATAAATGACCAAACAAAAAATTTCGATCAACAAATAACCAAAAATTTAGTTTTCGTCTATCGAATTTTTAAATCTCGCAAGACACTAGAGAACAAATATTAGCTGTCTACCCAAATCACAAATGCTCGACATGAGGATGCGACCGGATCTTTTTGATGATACACCAGAAGACAAGCATTAAAATGCCCGATATTGTGTACATAATAGGCAAAGCTGCTGCATTTTCTGGAGAGAAACAACGCAGAGACAAAATACTCACAAAGATGAATGCAAATTGGAACATGCTCATGATGGATGAAGCGTAAGCTTTATCCTCGGACACCGCCAGGCTCAAAGTCTGCCCATTGGAAACAATGATGGGGAATGAAAAAAACACCAAAAAAGGAAACCCAAAAAGGGTCGCAATAGTGATGATGTTGTTTGCAAAACAAGCCCACATGATGCCTGCAGCTGCAAGAAACACTAAAGCTCCGACCAGCAACAAAATTTTAGCTGAAAATCGATGACCAAGCTTCCCTGATAGAATTCCGCCCAGAAAAAGTCCCGCATAAGGGATAAGAGCTAGGGAACCAAAATGATCAGGGGAAATATGCATCTGATGCGTGGCAATAAAGGGAGCTTCCGAAGAGAGGACGTAGAGAATATTGCAGGCAAACGCTACGATAACAGCATAAAAAAGAAACGGAATATTACGCGCCTGTTTGAAGTAAGACTTTGCAATTTTCTTCACGTTCAAGTGACTTAAATTTTTTTCCTTTGCCGTTTCGGGCAGCAAAATGCTGAGACTGACCACGAAAAGGGAATAAAACAGCATATAATAAAAGCAGCCTTTCCAGGACAAATACTCGGTAATAAACCCTCCGATGGTGATACCCACCGATGGAAAGATTGCAAACCCCCCCAGAAGGAAAGAAAAGAACTTTTTTGCTTCAGCAAAGGGAAAGCTGTCTGCAATCATGGTATTTGTCAAAATGACGCCGCATCCAGCACCCAGCGCCGTCAGCCCCCGCCCCACTAAAAGAAGAGAAAAAGAGCTCGCTTCAACTGCTATAAGACACAAAAGCGAACCGATAATAGCAAGCGATCCTCCGATATAAACAGCAGGCTTTCTACCTAAAGCGTTGGCAAAAGGCGCGTAGAACAATTGCGCTAGAAGACAGCCCAAAACATAAATAGAGAAAGTATCCTGGGTCTGAAACTTGGTGATATGAAGAGATTTTGTCAGCTCAGGAAGCGCAGCTGTATACATGATCCCCATTGCGTTTGCAAAAGAGAACAGTAACATCAAAATCAAAAGCTGCGGCTTTTTTTGCGTCTGATCCATAATTTTTGTTTATGGAGCAAGATCTGCTATTTTGCAAGATTAAGGATAATTTCCAATAATTCTCATTTTGGAAAAAATTCAATGAATTTTGATGAGAGTTCTTCTATGACGTCTTTCAAATGAATCTGATTTTTTCCCATGGAGGAGAGAAAATTATTCCACCGCTGTTTGGTTTCCTTAACCTCATAAAATGCCTGTGTAAAAGCAACGGGATATTTTAATGAAGTTCCACGATGTGTGAAAATCTTTGAGATCGTGTCTTTAAGGCTATCTGGTTGAATATCATGCTCTCTTAAAATCATCCATAAATCATAAAAATCTTTCATGCGCGTATTGACCAAGGCAAGTTTTACGATGGATTCAAGCTTTTCAGCTATGACAGTTTCTAGAGTATATCCTAGTAAGATGGGTTCGGGCATTTCCAAGAGAGTGGGGTATTGAATTTTTTGTGGTTTAGGAATGATGATATCATTGAATCCAATATCGATTAGGACAGGCATTTTAGTAGAGCATAATCGCGCTGAGAAGCTGGCGCTTACACCATTGTAATCTCCTCCTGTCTGTGTCTTACGCAGAATTAAATTCTGAATATCAAATGCGATCGCATCTTCTTCGCAGATCACTTGAGCAACTTCAGAAATAATCTGGTGTAAATTTTCAATCTGATTAGAAGTACGAGCTAGTAAATCAATATCCATGGTGGCGCGATGGTCCATTGAGTCTAATACCTTCAACAGCAAACCACCTTTGAGGAAAAAATTTTCTGCAAATGGGCTGATACTAAGACGATACAAAAAGCGCTCCATAGCGTAATAACGAAGGATTTCGTCAAAGGGCCTGTTCCTCTGCTCGGATAGTTTTTTTAATTTTTGACGTATGGAATCTCCGAGAGGTTTTTGCAATTTTTCCATGACCTTATCCACTGACAATTGTCTCCATAATGGGCTTTAGTATCTTTGAGACACGAAACAATTCTGCATATTTGAAGAGCTTATCCAAATCAGCTCTTCCACTTTGCCAGTACATTTTTAAAGCTTCAAGAACAATATCCATGCCAATTTTATTGCGGAACTTAACACAATCGATCAGAGTTTTTTCGACGTTAAAAATCTTCACCGTACATCCATCCATGAGATGTTCTTCTACTCCTGTTGCTAGTAGTTTTTCGGTGTACCAAAAATACCGCATAGGAGGATATGAAATAGAGGATTTATGCGCTTTGCTGGGCAGAGCAACATAAACGAAATGTGGAATTTGAGTTGTGATTTCATGAAATGCCAGAGCGGAGATAAGACAAATAACTCCTCTTGGAATTCTCTTGGCTACAGGAACAAAATCAGGCAATGAGGGTTCTGGCATCATTTTTAGACGAAATAAGCCCCTGCTCACTACCTCTAAATCTCCTCTATCCCGAAGAGCATAAAGTTCGCGGCGGTGTATGCCACGAGCGATCGCTTCTGACATGGTCAGAATACCCCCCGCCTCCTTGAATGCCTCGATTGCTAAGTCTAACTTTGATTTTTTCTGCATGGTACAAATATTCGGACTATTTCATCTATATCCGTATTATTGTACCAAATATCAAGAAAAGTCAATAAAATTCTTTTGATAGCCTTGCTATTTTGCAAGTGCGCAGACCGCCGCCCGTGCCACTTCTCTGTCATCAAAGTGGATCGTCTTGTGAGAGAAGACCTGGTCCGTTTCGTGCCCTTTGCCTGCAATAAGCACGATGTCTTCGGGTTTTGCGAGTGCAATCGCTTGATGGATCGCCTCTTCCCTATCGACAATGACAAGGGCGCGGGATGGATTTTTAAGCCCAGGCAAAATGGCGCGGATAATAGCTTCAGGATCTTCACTGCGAGGGTTGTCCGAGGTCACAATGGGAAGATCGGAAAACTCCTCCACAGCAGCTCCCATTTTGGGACGTTTGAGAGGATCGCGATCCCCACCGCATCCAAACACAGTGATTAGACGTCCTGTTTTAAACTCTTGCAAAGTCTGCAGAACATTGCGCAAAGCGTCATCGGTATGGGCGTAATCGACAAAGATATTCAGACCTTTATTGTTTGGGATGCGCTCAAGCCTGCCTGGTACCTGGGAAAAATCCTTAAAGAGGCTTGCCATTTCTTCCAAAGTCATCCCATAAACAAGGCCCGCTGCAGTTGCTGCAAGAAGGTTGTACACATTGTACCTTCCGATGAGAGGAGAAGAGATGTGTTGGATCTGATCTTGAAAGGTAAGATCAAATTCCATCCCGCTGGCGGATAGCTGAATCGACGATGCTCTTAAATCGCAGGGGTGCTCGATGCCGTAAAAAATGCGGTCTGCCTTGCAGTCTGCAATCATTTGCGAAGAGGCCAAAGAGTCGGCATTGATCACCGCAGTTGCTCCCTTTTTCAATGAGCTGAAGAGCTTGGCTTTTGCTAAGCCATACTGTTGCATCGTTTCATGGTAGTCGAGATGATCTTGGGTCAGGTTAGTGAATACAGCCACATCGAACTCTATGGATCGGACGCGTCCTTGCTCAAGGGCATGAGAAGAGACTTCCATGGTGCAGGACTGACAGCCCGCTGCAACCATCTCATGGAAGAGTTTGAGGTTTTGGAGCAAATCAGGCGTCGTGTGGGTCGAGGGGTAGATGTTTTTACCCACAATCGTCTCTATCGTTCCAATAAGCCCACACCCTTTTTTCTTTTTTTCCAGCAGACGGCGGATGAGATAGGAAGTGGTTGTTTTTCCATTGGTTCCGGTAATTCCGACGAGGAATAACCGAGTGCAAGGAAAGTCATAAAATCGATGCGCAATGGCTGCTTCGATCTCTGCGACATCGGGATGGATGATCTGAGTGATGTGAGGATAAAAGGGATTGTACAGATCTGTAAGGATCGCTGTTGCCCCTGCGGCAACGGCGTCGGGAATAAATCGCGCACCATCGCTGCTCAGGCCCTTTTTAGCGATAAAGAGGTTGCCTGGAGCGACAAGCTTGGAGTTGGAGGTCAACCCAGTAATTTGAGTCTCTTTAGACCCTTTGATCGCTTGAGGAGTGATGCTCTTAAGAAGCTTTTTTAGTTTTACCCGTTCCATTGTTGATAGAGCTCTTTGAGTGCTTGGGTTTCTTTCATCCAGTTTGCTTTTGATTCATCTCTGCGAGGATCTCCGAGAGGATATCCATACGGGTCGTCGGGTTCTACTCCCAAATACTGCAGGGTGCGCAGCCCAATCTCTCGAAAAGCTGGAGCGCAGCAGTTGCCACCCATTTGATTTTTACCAAAGCCAGGGATGTACTTAAATTCGGGCTCATCAACGGCAACAAGGAGGACGAACTTAGGGTCTTTAGCCGGAGCGTATCCAATAAAGGTCGAGATATGGTCTTTTTTCGAATAGGTCCCATTCACAATTTTCTCGGTTGTGCCTGTCTTACCCGCTTCTGTATAGCCGTAAATTTCTCCCTTGCTCGCACTGCCGCCCGGCTTGGTCACATACTGCATGGCAAACTGAACCTGATCGATGATGTCCGCATCGATTAAACGGCGGGAATTTTGTATCCTTTCAGGAGCTGTATTGTCAAGAAGGACCTCTTGCTCCCCTCCCCTTTTCTGGCGGACGACCTTGCGGATGAGTGTGGGTCGCACATCAAAGCCGCCATTGGCTAAAATCCCATAACAGCGGAGCATCTGAACGCTCGTCACCAGGATATTATGGCCAATAGCAATGGAAAAAGGTGTTGGGACTGACCATTCCATTTTTCCATTGGGATGGAGTTTTCCAGGTGTGGGAACCATACCAGGGCTCTCTGAAGGCAGTTCGATGCCGGTCTTGACCCCAAATCCCAAGAGTTCTTGCAACGCATTGCGATACCACTTCTCTCCCAAAACATCGATAATGCGCTGCACAAGACGCGCCATATAGATGTTGGAGGATTTCCACATCGCCATATTCATATTCAGGAAATTGTGGTACCTGGCCGCTTCTTTCATCGGCTTTGACCTGCCTGGAAAGGAACCATTGCCTGTAGGGATTTTTTCAAACGGGGAAAAGATCGGTTTTTTTCCCTGCTTTTTTAATTCCGCATTAGCTTTGAGCGCGATGACAATGGTGAGCGCTTTCATTGTCGATCCCGGTTCATAAGGATCGGTGACCGCTTGGACTTTAGTGCGCTCCTGAAGCTTGCGGTCGTTGAAATAGGTGCGGTAATCTTCTGGCTCAAAAAAGGGATACTGCGCCAAGGCCCAAATTTCCCCGGACTTTGGATCCATCAAGATGGCCCAGCCGCTTTTTGCCCCTGCATGTTTTACTGCTTTGCTAATCTCTTCTTCTGCGATTGCCTGAAGGTAATGGTTGATCGTCAGATAGACATCTGCGCCATCTTCGGGATAAGAGAGGATTTTCCCCGCTTCTAAGGGATGGCGAGGAGAGCGCAAAATCTGTCTTTTGCCCTCTTTTCCTTGAAGCACTTTATCAAAGATGAGCTCTAGGCCCCCTGTCGGGATCGATTGTTTGGTTTTCGCATCTTTATCTTCGCGCACAGTATGCAATACCTGGCCGAGCAACTTTCCGAATGGATAAGAACGCTTATAGTCTTGCACGAAGAAAAGAGCATTGCGCGCAATTTTTTTCGATTTGGCGTAAGGAAACCACCATTTGTTCAGCAGCTCGCATTGCTCTTTGTCGAGCCAAAGCGCCAGTTTACGCCAGCGGCTCCTGCGATCCAGCTGCTGGCGCAGTTTCTGAGCATCTGCGTCTTGAATACCGAGCAAAATGCAGACTTTGTCCGCCACTTCTTTCCGAAAATTTTCAGGGATGCTGCTCGGATCGGCGTAGAGATGAAATTTGGGAACGTCCGTCACAAAAGCTTGCGGTTTTTCTGGATGACCCATTTTAAGCGACGTATTGGAATAAAACAGCCCTCGCTTAAAAGGCTCTGTCACGACAAGCTGATGCTGGATAGCAGCACGTCTTGACCACTTGTCCCCTTCAATAATCTGGATTTTGAAAAATTGGATAATGAGAAGACAGAACAGAGCCAATACAAATAAAATCACCCAGAGAAGACGCCTGCGCGCTACAAGTTGGGGATGTTTAGTCATCTAGGAACCTGCCTCACTAAAATTTTTCGTCGGTTTTTGGGATTATTTTGGCCACTTTTCGATCCAAATTCAGGGGGTTATATCAAACTTCCGATATTACCTCCTGAATTTGGATCGAAAAGTGGCTCAAAAGAACCCGAAAATCGACTGAAACTTTTTACTGAGGCAGGTTCTCTTGGCTAGATATTGTTCCGATTGCGAACTTCAAATGATTTGGATTGTAATTGGACATCTTTTGCTCTTGCTCATCCGAAACGACTTGCAAAGCAAGTCCCTCTGGCAGAGTGAGAATTTCTTTGAGAAGAGGTTGTTTCAAATGGCTATACTCGCTATGGCGAGCTAGCTGCATCAGATGTTCAGGACTTTCAAAGAGGTCAATCTCATACTGCAGACGTGTATTTGCCTCTTTCAAGTCTTTGATCTCTTTAGCAACAACAGGAATAGTAAGCCTACGCTTTGTGACAGCGTTTTGTTTATCGATGTAAGCGTACAGGAATATCCCAAAGGCACCGATGCAAACCAGAATGCGTATGAGTATTCCTTTATACATTATAATTTCTCCGCAAAGCGCAATTTAGCACTGCGCGCACGAGGGTTTTTCTTAATCTCAGCAAAAATCGGCGCAAACGGCTTTTTCGTCAGAAGGCGCAAGATCGCAAGCGGAGCATTTTTATTGGCCTTCGTCGGTCCTGTAGAGCATTCCTTAAAAATGTTCTTCACAATTCTATCTTCTAAACTGTGGAAGCTCATCGCGCCAATTCTTCCCCCTTGAGAGAGGAATTGAATAGCTTTTGAAACTCCCTCAGCGATCGCATCGAGTTCTCGGTTGACGCATATACGCAGCGCTTGAAAAATCAAAGTCGCTGGATGCCATTTTCCTTTGAGCGGTGTTTTTAGTGCTGTCACGATCACCTCAGCCAGCTGGGTCGTGGTTAGGATCGGTTTTTTGCGGCGGGCTTGGACAATTGCCTGAGCGGCTCTTTTATGTCTGGGCTCTTCGCCTAAATCTCGGAAAAGGTTGGAAAGCTCTTGTTCCGGCCAATGATTAATAATCTCTCTTGCGGTCAAATCGCATGTCGGGTCCATCCTCATATCCAATGGACCTTCTTTAGAAAAACTAAAGCCTTTGTAATCGCGGTCTAGTTGCATAGATGACACCCCGAAGTCAAAAAAAAACCGTCAACGGTTTTGACGTGCAATGCATTTAAGTACTCATCGAGCTTGCTAAAGTCTCCATGAATAAACTCCACTTTATGCGCCCATGGCTCTAAATTCTTTCGCGCAATCTCCAAAGCTTCCGGATCTTTGTCGCATCCGATATAACGCTCTATCTCGGGATGCGCCTCTAAAATGGCTCGAGCATGACCGCCTGCCCCCAGCGTCCCATCGAAGAACACTTTCAAGCGAGCACCTTCAAGGGAGCTGATGACCTCATTGACCATAATAGGAATATGGGGCGCACTGCTACTCTTCGAACTCATCTCCCACTCCTCGATCACATTCTAGAAGGGCAAATGCCTCTTCGGTTAATTTGGACAAATTCATCTCTGGGTCTTTGCCAGAGAGCACTGCATCCAGCTGGGACTCGTAGCGCTCTTTAGGCCAGATCTCAATCTTATTCAAGACGCCCGCAATCATAATTTCTGTCTTAATGCCGACTGCTTTCTTGAGCGTCGGTGGAATAATCACGCGACCAATTTTGTCGCACGTCGTTTGGTGCAGCGTCGAGAAAAACAGGGTGAAAAACTTCTGGTACTTGCCCAAATGCTGCTTAGCCTGGAATCTCTCTACAATCTTTTGGATGTCGCTCTGGCGATAAATCGCAAGACAGCCTCCGAGACCTAATGCGAGGCTAAATTCCAAAACTCCCTCTTCCACCAGCCCAAAGCGCATCTGTTGGGGTAGAACGAATCTCCCCTTTTCATCGAGTTTTGCAGATGTAGAACCACTGAAAAAGAACTTGCGCATAGCTTATAAGGACAACATTCCCACCTTTTCCCACAATTTAACACTGAAATTACAAATCAGCAACAACTTTTCCGAATGGTTGTGCTATGACAAGGTCCTCAACCCCACTTTAAGATATTGACATTGAATAAGATTGCCACCGAAATAAAAGTGGGAAATTGTGGGAAAAGGACTCAACTGAAACCAACTGCAGAATTAGAAGTTGAAAAATTTCAACGTCCCGTGGCAAAGGAATTTTTAAATCACTCTTTTAAATCAGGGAGATCGTATGCCACCACGCACCATCGATAATCTGGGAGTAGACGTCTCTACTCGCTATGCTGAAGATAAGAAGCTTACCGAGCTTGGCCCAAATCTTGTTAAAGAATCGGCCGCCATCCCAGTTCAAACAGCCATTCAAGTCACGACACCCTACTTTCCTTCAGAACTCGAGTCCCTGCTTCGTCTGCTTCCCGGAGGAATTACCTGGGCTTCCTTCCCTCCCCCTGCCAATTATTTCGAACAAAGAAAACAGCTTTTTAGCTTTCAGCTCATCCCCTCCATGGGATTGGAAGACAAAAAAGAATCGCAGGCACAAAAAATCCTCGCCAAGATTCAAGCCATGACAGAAGCAAACGCTCAAGAACAAATAGCCCATCCCGACAAGCGCAAAGAGTACGAGACCAAACTAGCCCTCGAGGAAGAGGAAAAGGAAAAAAAGATTTTAACAACCCTCCTCCACCAGATCACCGTTTTGGATAAGCTGATCATTGATATAAATGACCGAAGAAGCCAATATCAGAAGGGTTAGAAGGAGTTTCTGAGAGGTGCATTATGAGCCAAGTGGATTGGTTATCTATATTAGGTTGGAATAAAGAGGAACTAGAAGATCTCCGTTTTGTAGGCTACTCCTACATTAAACAGGGCAATTATGACATTGCCACTACCTTTTTTGAGGCCCTTGTCATTTTAGCTCCCGACTCCCTCTACGACCTGCAAACCCTCGGCGCCCTTTATCTGCAAAAAGGCAACAACCTCATGGCCCTCAATTATATCGAGAAAGCCGTCAAGTTGGATCCCGCCCACTACCCTACGCTTCTCAATCGAACCAAAGCACTTTTTGCTTTAGGGTATAAACGCCAAGCACTCGCTCAAGCCCGCACTCTAGAAAAGTGCGATCAGACACAAATCGCTGGACAAGCCCAAGCCCTTATCATGGCTCACAGCTAAGAAGCTGTTTAAGAATTAAGGACGGACAAGATGGAATATGTGAGCATTAACGATGCTATTCAACATCACAATTCTCCCAACTGCAGCGTTTACGAATACGTCATGCAAAATCCTGAGATGAATATCGGTGTCGCAGAAATCATTCACCGATATCCAGACCAAGGTTATGTCGTAAACCACAAATGCAGTGAGATGGCCTACGTCCTCAAAGGCTCTGGCAAACTTGTCACAGAAACTACCGAAGTTAACCTTTCTCCCGGAGACGTCGTGTATATTCCTCATGGAGAAAAATACTACTGGGAAGGCAATTTAACCGTTGTAATTCCTGCTACTCCTGCTTGGCATCCCGAGCAACATGAAAACATCCGCTTTTCTGACCAAGAGACAGTTTCCAATTAAGGGGATGCTGCTGCTGGGCCATAGATAGCATTCGAGGCATTGGTAAAAAATGCCCAATAACGATCCCCATAGGACCAATGCCAATATTCGTAAGAATAATTGACGAATCCCATCTTCGACAATGCCTCTGCCATTAGACTCCGATTCTTTTGAGCCTCTTTAGAAATATAGGGTGAATCTGTTTGCGAAAGGCGCGCGCCTATATCCGACTCCCACTGCTCAATGGGCAGACCCATATCCAACAACTTTCCCTCACTATCCACCAAATAAACGTCTACAGCAGCTCCTGTAGAATGCGGTGGGATATTCTGCGATCCATCGAGCAATGTCACGGGAGAAATGAGTTTTGTCGTCTCCACAAATAGCTCTTTAGAATTCATTTGCGGATAACTTCTTTGATTGTTTGCATAAATGGATTGAAAAAGCTCCTGCTGCAGTTGCAAACTCCTCC
>JAHFTO010000066.1 GCA_023269355.1 Chlamydiota bacterium
AAAGACATTTTCGAAGCCATGAGGGATTTTGCTATGTGACCATTCTTGATCCTGGGAAATGCACGCATATGCACGCGCAAACTCTTCATCTGTTACGGACAAAACCTCATCAGATAATTCAATGGGTGCTGGCTCTAAAGCTTCCGGGACAAACACTACAGGCACATCCTCTTCAGGCGCTTCTGGAAGCAACATCATTTGCTTAAATTAGCAGGAGGGAGGGAAATCGTCATGGTATATTTACGATCTGAAACAGAAAAAGATTGACTGGACATAGAAATCTCTTTTATTTGTTATTAATTAAAACCGAATTAATACTAATCATATATATAATTAGTTATTGTCAATTTTTTAAATATTTTTGTTAATACGATAAATAAATTAAACCTATACCCAAACAACTTCAAAACTTGGCCAAGGAACGGGTTCAATACCCCCCCTCTCTACAGTATTTTTTTGTTGTTCATTAAGTCTAATGCACTATATTATGGTGTTTTTATAGTCTATTAAGCGCTAATACACTACATGCTCCTGGTTTAGCAGTGTATTACCCAAAGCCCATCACAGTCTTAACAGAAGAAGAGCATGCCTAAGCAAATACCGCTCATAAAAATCTACGAAAATATATGCAAATAGCATTGTTCTCATAGAAACGTCAGCCAAGCAGCGCTGCCAACGATTCGCATGTCGGAGTCGCACCGACAAGATCCGGGGAGGTTTCCGTCTCAAGAGCAGCTTTGGGGGTGCTCGAGGATCTTTTGGCCCGGAAATGCGCTGCAAGCGCTGCTGTTACTTTCTTACTTAAATCCCGCCACTGACTCCATACGTGCTTACCCCGATTCCTTACAGGTAGGGATAAGGCGACATGAGAATCTTTGCCATCTGGGACTTTGTCCAGATAGCGCGGTACTTTTTCAGAAAGATTTAAAAATCTGCGGCCTATACATAGGGCCGCTGCGTGATGAATTGAGAGTCCATACCTTACGGCAAACTTAACTCTGCCGATGAGTGAGGTAAAGGCAGGATTGACCTGCTTGACTTCGATCTGTTTGCCAAAGGAGCGAGACTTTAAATGTGTAAGAATGGCTTGATAGGAAAAAGAAGAAAGCTTGCGGGATTGTGAAGGTGAACAAGTTTCTCGGAGGGATTGCTTTTTCTTAGAGAAGTCGAGGTCTTCAAGGACTAGAGGTTTTAAGGTTTGCTCTGCATGGCTAACCACTTCTGCGCAGGCATCTCCGATGAGCGCCAAAGATTGTTCTTTAGTCTTTCCATAGAGGTTTAGGGGAATAGTTTTTTTGCAAAGGGGATTGCCAAAGCGATCTGTTTCAACAAGAGCCAAATGGTCGGTATTGATATCGACACCAATGACACCTTTATCTTTGTTGGTTTTCCATTGGGGAGCTGGAAGGAGGGTGCTAACAAAAAGACGCCACCCCTTTTTGTCGTGTTTAAAACGAAAGGTTAAGGCTTGTCCGTGGTTTGTGTAGTTGGAATCTTTGGCTTGAGTCAAAAGCTGTCTTTGCCTGCAATCTTCGAGGCTCGCCAGAATTTCCTGAAGCCCATAGGAAAAAGTGATATGGGGAATTGTGAGGTATTTGCCAAATTCACCTTGAAGAGCGTTTGGCAAGCGGATGCGTAGAGTTAGGCTATTGTCCTCTTCTACGATCGTAGTGCAGGTTTGATTGCCGGAGGTTTCGTCTTTGGAGCCTAAAAAAAAGATCTCAGATGTTCTGGCATGGCGCCAACATTTAAGCCACTCTTCGTGGGTTTTATAGTGATTTCCCTCTAAATTAAATTGCGCATGGAATAGTTTTTTAGAGCCAAAACAGAGGGAAACTTTGTCTTGTTCCTGATCATTAATAAGTTGTTTCAGGCGCTGCTGTAATTTGTGCAACCGTCGTTTCTTTTGATGTACCAGTAATGAGAGTAGAGGCTTTTTCTGAAACTTGGCAATTTTTGTTTCCAATGCTTTGATCTGCTCTTTTAAATTGGAGATCTGCATTTTTCGCAGCTCTTTAATGGAGGCAATTTTCCCCTCAACATTGACACGAATGGCGTTAAATTGCCTTGCGGTTACACCGTATTTGACAAGGTAGGAGGACTTGAGTTTGCCCGGGGCTTCCCCTTTACAGATATCTGCAAACAGAGAATGTTCAATATAAGCGAACAGTTCTGCACACATTTGGAATGCTTTTTGAGCCATTGGGTGAAGAGAAAGACGTGTTTGATAGGTCCTTGTCGAGTCTTTCATTATATGGTCGTGGCTGCTTCCTTTAGAGCTTCAAGGAGTTTTTGGTTTTTACGGCTTCTAGCTCCGTATAATCTTGCAGAAAAAACAGTAATTATTTCAAGAACGTCTTGAACAAGATCATCCTCAAAACTGGCGCTTTCCGTTTTGTTGATGATGACAACTTCAATCCCAAATTGCTCGCAGAGGGAGAATATTAGCTCTGCTCCGAAACGAAGTAAACGATCTTTATGAGTCAGGACAAGTCGGTCGATCTCGCCAGAGCAAATACTTTTTATAAGCTTGCGCAGTCCTTAGCTTTTGGTAATTAAGACCCGAACCTAGATCTTGGATGATTTCATAAGTCCAGCCATTTGCCGCGCAAAAAGACTGTAGAACATTTGATTGTCGCATCAGATCGTCTTTTTGATCATGGCTTGAAACTCGTGCGTACGCAACCGTATTTTTTTGGTGAGAATGAGCTGTAGGGAGAAGACCGAGAATCTTTGCCAAATCATAACGACGGTGCCCTCTTGGCGTTCTCTCCGCAATAATTTTACCTTTGGCTTCCCACCTGCGAAGTGTATCCCTGGATACACCCAATTCTTTTGCGATTTTTCCAATGCTTGGCTTTCATGGGAATGAAATATATGCATTCTGCATATATTAGTAAAGATTTTCGCATATTTTATGTTGCAGCTGACAACCCCAAAACGAACTGGATGCCATTATAAATATTGTGACAAGGTTTCCTAAAGGTGCCTCACTTGGAAAAATCATAGAAAACTTAAAGATTCCCATTTCCCGCCGTAACGTACAACATCGATTGGTTTTTCTTGTGAAAAATGACCTGCTACGCGCCGAGGGACAAGCCCGCGCCAGGCTATATACATGCCCCCCTCTCAAAAAAGATGCACAGATTGCTTCTGAAACTCATTCAGCTCACACCATTTCCTTGTCACCTGAAGCAAAAGAGATCCAAAACCAAGTTAACCAGCCTATTCAAGCACGAACTCCTGTAGGCTATCACATCGAGTTTCTGGATGAATACCGCCCTAATGTGACTTACTACCTTTCTGAATCTACATGCCAACGGCTACTTGAAATAGGAAAAACGGACGGTGAACAACCTGCTGGAACATATGCCAGAAAAATTCTTGGACGCCTTCTCATTGATTTATCATGGAACTCAATCGCATAGAGCTTTTACGAGATGTTTTTGTGTGGGCATACGAGCGCTCTTGTCTTCGCTATAGCATCACACGAAAAGAGCTCGGCGATCCCGATCCATTTAGAATGCGATACCGAAATGCTATCACTGAGACTGTCACACGCATTGTACGCGGCTGCATGGATAAAACAGCAGCCATTACCTGGATCCGAGAATATGCACGGCTGTCCATCCCTCCAGAAGATCAAGCGCATTTCATCGAAGCTGTTGAACGGGATATTATGAGCTTGCACGAAGGTAATATTGCGCGCCATCGTATCCATCAGGTTGAGTATGAGACATGGCACAAAACTTGGCATTAAAACGGGAAAGAGTAGAGAATGGGATCGAGGTCGTCCTGGGCGATCACTTTCTTAAATCGCTGTATTTATAACCGCCTTAAGTTGTTTTTTAAAAACATTTTTTTTACGCGCTAAATCACCCCCTATCAAACACTGACTATTTTGCAATGAAATGCGGAATAGTCTTGACTATTTCGCAAAGTAATGCAAAATGGTCAATTATGAACAGACATCAAAAACAAGCTATTTTTAATGATTTACAGAAGAAAATGGTGTTTTTGGCAGGCCCTAGGCAAGCGGGAAAGACAACGCTTTCTAAGGCACTCGCCAAAGACTTTTCATCCTCAACCTATCTAACTTATGATCGAATGGAGGATCGAAAAATCATTCTTAACGAGGGATGGCTCCCTTCGGTAGAGTTAATCATTCTTGATGAAATCCATAAGATGCCTCAATGGAAAAACTATCTTAAGGGAGTCTTTGACACCAAATTACCGCATCAAAAAATACTCGTCACAGGAAGTGCCCGCCTTGAAATTTTTAATCAAGTAGGTGATTCTCTTGCAGGCCGCTATTTTCTACATCGTCTTATGCCACTGTCTCCTTCAGAATGTCATCAGGTTCATCAAAGCTATACGTTGGATCAGTTTTTAGAAAGAGGAGGATTTCCTGAGCCATTTTTAGCAACAAATGAGATAGATGCTAGCCGATGGCGCCTTCAATATGTAGATAGTTTGCTAAGAATTGATGTTCTTGACTTTGAAAATATCCAAAACTTAAATGCTATCCGATTAGTTTTTGATCTTTTAAGAGAGCGGGTTGGCTCGCCAGTCTCTTACTCCTCAATTGCAGAAGATGTTGCTATCTCCCCTAACACAGTCAAAAAATACATTCAGATTCTCGAAGCGCTCTATATCGTATTTCGAGTCACTCCTTTTTCTAAAAATATAGCGCGAAGCTTGCTTAAAGAACCAAAAATCTATTTCTTTGATGTAGGACTTGTCAAGGGGGATAAAGGTGCCCGATTTGAAAATC
>JAHFTO010000067.1 GCA_023269355.1 Chlamydiota bacterium
AGCGTCCAAGGCAAGCCCTAGCTCATATCCGTCCATAGGTACTAGAGATAACGCGCGCTGCATCACCTTTAATGTTTCGTCTCTTTCCTCTTCGGGAACCATTTGTACGCTCCCTATAGTTGCAGCAAATCCTCTTTTGATTTTCTCTAATAAGGGGAGTGCATCTTGTACAACTTTTTCTCTTGTTCCTCTTGGACATGCTATTAAAGCTGGGTACATAAAAGATTTCTCGAACGAATTGATAGCTACATGATCTGTGAGTCGCATGGCTGCCAAAATTTCTTCTTGGTCCTCTTTTATGCAATCACCAAAAACGTATTCAGAATATGGGTCTATAAAACAAGTATCTCTTCTTTGATGCAAATTTATCATGTTGTATCCTGAAAATGGTGAAAAAAATATGAACGACTTTGCCCAGAATAGGACTCCCCTCCGGGCGAGAAGCTCGTCCCGTCTGGCCGATTCGCATCGGTCAAACGATGCTTCATTTCTCGTCCTAACAAAAGCAAAGCAGTTTGCTTTTTTTAGGTAAAAATATGAAATATTTTGCCCAGAATAGGACTCGAACCTACACGCCTTGCGGCACCAGAACCTAAATCTGGCATGTCTACCAATTTCACCATCTGGGCAAAAATAGACAGTTTACTCCTATGCCCTCTTTTATTCAAATAGTTCTGATCAAGCGGATGTAATTAAAAGTGTTGAGACAAAAAACGGGAATTTTTCACCACCCGTTCGCTTCGCTCACTAGAGAGCACAGAGCCCACAGAGATTAGCCAACTTTCCTCTGCTATGTGAATTAGTCAAGAAGTATTCATCCACCTACTCCAGTTTTCAAAACTTTATCAGACCCCGGTTCGATTTATACGACCTTTAAAGGAAACCCCTTTAATGCCACTCTGCTATTCGTGATCATCCCCGTAGGAATGTCACAAGTTGTTCTTTCGAACTGTAAAAGTGGGGCGCTCTACACTGTGCTACGTGATGCATTTTCATGCTCACAAGAGAAAAAAACAAAGTCGCCCCGATAAAAGATCTAATAAAAATTGATAGTTGCTTTGTTGTTTTAAATCGCAAAATCGTTTTCTTAATTTATTCAAAAGCCAGCGCCGAAAGTTTTCTTTTAGAAAACTGCAGGCAAGATGTTTGGTGGCTACACTTAAAGCTAGTTAAGATTTTGCTGCTTTTATCTCTCCATTGGCATCTGGACCGTTTTGTATGCAATATAAATTTCCTGTTTTAAAACAAGCTCGCAGGCGACCTATAAGGCGTCGAGCCACTCCTACAATAGCCCGTTTCCCTCCAGCCTTAATCGACACTCGAGTATAAATTAGTTCCAATGAGGGATCATGTCGAATTGCCATCCATGCCGCTTGTACCAGTATTCTTCGAAAAATAGGCTTACCTTGTCTACTAATATGCCCTTGTCGAATCCGATCTCCTGATGAATGTTCAGAAGGCGTGAGTCCTGTGTAACTGAAAAGTTGCCGTTCCGTTGCAAATTGAGACATATCTCCGAGCTCATTTGCCAATATCCGAGCAGCAGTAGGACCGATTCCTGGCGCGCTTTGGTATGTTTTTTCTAAAGCTTCATCCTTTTTTGCTTGCAATGCTATTTGTTCTTGCGCTTCTTTGATTTTGGAGTCCATATAAGTCCAAGTCATTGCGTATTGCTCGACTGCATATTTAAGCTCAGGGGACATTTGTTTTTCTTGCAAGCTTTGGATCCATTTCAAAGAAGTTTTCTGGCCATGATCGTATCGGATTAACCCATGTTGAAAGAGCAGGGACTTTATCTGACATCCTACCCGAGTTCGTTGCCTCACGAACGAGTCTCGAAGCCTTGTCAAGGATCGGTAATTTTCACGCGTAATAGATGGCACATAAATTCCTTTTAACCTCCCCACGGATAGCTGCGTTGCAATTTTCAATGAGTCGCGTTTATCAGTTTTCACCCGGTCCCCTGATGCTACTTCTATCCCAGCAGCGTGCACCACATTATTTTTAATATCGTGACTTATGAGAACTCGATGCAAATGAAATCCAGAAAACCCGGCTTCGTAAGCACTCTCAATTTCCGCATTTGGAAAATATTTTTTGCAATACCCCACTAAAATGGATGGATCAGCAGCTAGGGTGTCTTTTTTTACCACTTGTCCGTCACAGATTGCAGTTACAGCGTATGTTTTTTTATGCACGTCTATTCCTAAATAAACTTTTTTACCGTTATAGTCTCTCATAGCGGGCCTCCTTGTTGGTTGCTATTCGATAAAACAACCTTTACTGGAGTGTCCCGCGCTTTTTCAAGCAGAGGGTTTCAAAGAGGAAGATCTTGTAAATTCAGCATAGCAACTGTGAGCTCTGTGCTCTCTAGTGAGCGAAGCGAACGGGTGGTGAAATTCTTATTTTGACCACACTGGGACGTGCGGGGCTTGAACCTGGCGAGGCAACTCGGCCGACTATTTTTCATTCTCCTCATCACTTTTATTTGCACCCCGCGGGATCATTTCTTTGGACAATATTAAAATTTTTACTTATGATGGTGGTAAATCGTGAGTCAAAATGTGGTTTCAGAAGTATTTAGATCCTAAGAATGATCTGGCCTTCAAAAAAATCTTTGGTCAAGAAAAACACAAGAAAATTCCTATAGCTTTCTTGAATGCCGTTTTTAACCTAGAAGGCGCTGATGAGATTATTGATTTAACTTTTTTAAGTCCCGTTCAACTTCCTGAAATTCAGATGAGGAAAGAGAGCATTGTCGATGTTCTGGTCCAAGATCAAAAAGGCTCTAAGTATGTCATTGAAATGCAAGTAGCGAATATATACCGAGAGGGATTCAAAAATTGGGAAATGGCAAGGAGGCGCCCTGAATTTGAGTCAGGCGCAGCCGGCGTCGAAGCAGCTCAACCTGAAAGGTTGGGCGATGCAGATGGATCTCAAATTCAGTGGCTGCCCGACGACGCCAGGACCAATTTTTGAATCCCGAGCGGTATGCTATGCGACAACTAGTGGCTTTATTCTTAGTCATCGGCATTTCCTTAGGCACTGGTAAAGGGCTTTACTGTTTAAAAAAAGGCTTTAGCTCACGGCGCATCCACAGTCTTTCGTTGCACACTACCGATACGTTTACTGAAGAGGCAAAAGCAGCCCTTAAGCAAACATTTCGTTTTCTTGGGCGGGGCCGGCAATGTTTTGCTTTTGAAAGTGAAGACGGAAAGTACGTGCTCAAATTTCCAAGGACCGATATTTATAAAACCCCTTTCTGGGCCCGTGTGTTGCCAGTGAAGGCGTATCGAGGGCGTCTAGAAAAAGAACATGCAAAAAGAGAACAATTCATTGTGGACAGTTTTCACATAGCAGCAAAAGAGCTACAAGAACAAACAGCCATCGTGGCTCTGCATTTGGGACAAAGTGACTCAAAAGAAAAGCTGACTGTCATCGATGCTATGGGCTGCAAGCACCGCTTACCCTTAGGGAAAACCTCTTTTGTCTTACAACAAAAGCATCCTCTATGGACAAAGGCCTTTCTTTCAGCACTCCACCAAGACAAAAAGGATGAGGCGAAAAAGATTCTGGAAGCTCTCGTCGAAATCATCACTGAAAGAGCCTCAAAAGGGGTCCTCAATCGGGACCGCTCTTTTTTAAGAAACTACGGTTTCGATGGTCAAAAGGCCTATCAAATCGATGTGGGCAGTTTTTTTAAAAATGAGACGATGCCACTCAATGCAATTTATCAAAAATCACTTCACGACTCGATCGATCCTGTACAGGAATGGCTCAGCCAAATTGACCCTGAAATGCTAGAGTACTTGAATGCAAAGTTAGTGGCCCGCTAGCAAAGCGCGAAATGTTGAACGCCCCCTTAAAGTGGTCCAGATTTAGACGATCGCGAGGAGCTCCCTTGGCAAATCTCCGATTCTTCAAGCTGTTTTTGTATAACCTCATTACTCACCTGCTATTCGTGGTCACACTCGTAAGTGCGCGCACGGCTACTTGAACAAAGTCGAGATACTATGTTATGTTGGCAACCCATGAAAATATGGATTTTTTGTCTTATTATGATGTCGGCTCTCCCGACCTCCTATTCTCAAGAACACATACCATCCAAGCCTTGGTTCATTATTTTTCTGGATATCGACGGCGTTTTGTTTCGCCCTTCACAGGATGATTTGTGGAAGCAAAAACAAGAAAAGCTGCATGAACTTTTTGGATTTGCAAAAGAATATTCGGTTAGAGAAAAAGACATTGCTACAGGCCATCTCCTCGATGTAAGAGCCGTAACTATTTTAGAAAATTTCATCGATCAAATGAGTACTGTTCATCAAGTTGGCATCGTCCTCTCTTCCGCATGGCGCGAAGGACGAACGTTCGATCACCTACGCCACCATGTCTTTGCTCCATGGGGTTTTGCACAATTCCTCATCGATAAAACCGTGGACGGAGATTATTATTACTCCACGCAAGCAGAAATGCCCTCTACACATTCTCTCGCAAAATATGGATTTAAGCTTCGTTCGCGTGCTGATCAAATTGATTATTGGCTCAAAGAACATGCCGAGATGAATATTGCTCACTTCATTATCTTTGACGACAAAGATGATGAACTTTTTGAAAAATTCCCTTCACAATTTGTCTGGACACGCAATTACATTCTCTCTGATGGGGACATTTTAGAATCTCTAGCCCGCATTCGATGCGTATCTCCCGCCATACAGGCACCCGCACTTCTTGAAGAGCAGATCAAAAGCTTTTTGCAAGGCACAGGA
>JAHFTO010000068.1 GCA_023269355.1 Chlamydiota bacterium
GTTACAAATTGACATATCCGACTGGCCATAGGCAATTTGCACCGGGACCGAATCCTACGGCAAAAGCGCGGATTTGGGCAGAAATTGGGGTTTTGCAACTGGCTCATAGTGAGAGTCTTTAGGGGCAAGTGTCACAATGGGGATTTTGTGAAATTTGGCCCACATCATTTCAGCTCCTACACCCAGCCCGCGCCTATCACGTGCATCCACAAAAACGATATCGCTACAAAAAACTTGAGTCATATCGCGACCAAATACAGAGCGCTGGTCCGACAAATTATCTGATCGAAAAGCTGGGTTTAAAAAAGAGACCTCGTATTCGGGTAGGTTTTTCTTTAAGAAGAGCATGTCTTCATCTGTCCAAAAAGATTCGTTCGCTTTTTCGTGGCCCTTTTTGATACTTCCAGCTAGATAAATAGAAATCTTGGCATCCATTTTTAACTCGTAGTTCATTTGTGCGTTACCTGCCACATGCCTGGCACATGATCGATTTTTGAGAAAGAATTAGATGTAATGGCCTGGTCATAACTCCCTGATAAAAAAGAATCTGGGTGATAGGATTTGAACCTACTACCTCTTGCACCCCATGCAAGAAAATTCATGTTTTATCCTATCTCAATCCATCTAATTTAGTCTTCCAAAATCTGACACAAGTATCTCTTTTGCCTTGATTTAAGTCAAAATATTGTCTTACACTGTAGCTTTGCTTATCACGTGGATTCATCCGCCACATGTCCGCCACATGATAATGAACAAAAAACAACTCTAAAACGATAGGAGATTAAGACATGAGCAAAGATTTGGTTGAAACTACTCATCATCAAACTTTTGAATCCCTTCGAGAGGAAGAAGATGGTTGTGAGTTTTGGAGTGCTCGAAAGTTGTCTAAAGCACTGGAATACAATGATTATCGAAATTTTCTTAACGTAATTGAGAAAGCAAAAGAAGCATGTATAAACAGCGGGCTCGATATCGAAGATCATTTCGTTGATGTCACCGATATGATCGAAATTGGCAAAGGGGCTCAGCGACCAGCTGCTGACGTGAGGTTATCTCGCTACGCCTGCTATTTGGTTGTACAAAACGGTGATCCAACCAAGCCTGTTATTGCAAACGGTCAGACCTATTTTGCAATCCAAACTCGAAGGCAAGAGCTAGCTGATAATAAGGCTTTCCAGCAGCTAAAAGAAGATGAAAAACGTCTATTCTTAAGAAATGAACTTTGCGAACACAACAAACTGCTTGTTGAAACCGCCCAACAGGCAGGAGTGGAAACTCCTCTTGACTTCGCTGTCTTTCAAAATCATGGGTATAAGGGTCTTTATGGTGGGTTGGACGCAAAGGGCATTCATCAGCGTAAAGGACTAAAAAAGAGTCAAAAGATTTTAGATCACATGGGCAGTACGGAACTCGCCGCCAATCTCTTTAGAGCTACCCAAGCGGAAGAAAAGCTACGTCGCGACAGCATTCAAGGTAAAAACAATGCGAATCAAACCCACTTTGAAGTGGGCAGAAAAGTTCGTCAAACGATCAAAGAATTGGGCGGCACCATGCCAGAGGACCTACCTGTTGCTGAAAAAGGGGTTGTTCAACTCGAAAAAGAAATGAACCAAAAATCTATAGAGAAAGCAGATGTTGGGTCAAAAAATAATAAGGTGTAGTTGAGAAAGATGGAAAAAATTCCCAGATCAGGTGCTGACGAGTTCTGTCAAAAGCTTAAGCCGCAGGAGAAACCAATCTATGTGCGCGATTCTCAAGTGAAAGGACTCGTCTTGCGCGTGATGCCGACGGGCTCTAAGTCATGGATCTTCTGCTATACCGTTCCATGCTCAAAGAAGAAGTGGCGGGAACGGCGAAAAGGCCTTGGCCCCTTCCGATACGGACGTAACGATACTGGCGGCTTAAGCGTTCCCGCTGCCCGTCGCGAAGCAGAGCGAATGAAAAATGAGGTGCGGTTTGAAGGCGCAGACCCAATTGAGGATAGGCGGAACAAGGCGATGCAAAAAGTCATAGAGAGGGAAAGTCAGGTGCTAGTAACAGACCTCTTTGGCCGCTGGATGGCAACCGACTTGATTAACCGCAAGGATCAAGGCAAAGAAGCACAGCGCATGATGCAAAAAGATGTGCTTCCTTTTATGGGTCGGCTCCGGATTCAAGACGTGCGTAAGGGACATGTGACTGAGATCACGGATCGTCTACTCCAACGCGGAGTCAATCGCATGGCAAAAGTTGTGCTGAGCTTAATTCGACAAATGTTTCGCTTTGCCGTTAGCCGCGATCTTCTTGAATCCGATCCCACCGCAGCAATTAGCAAAAAGACTGTTGGTGGCGCGAATGTTGAGCGTGATCGCGTTCTTGATGAAAGAGAGATTCGTGAGCTTGCTCACAAGCTTTCAAAGGCAGGCTTAGAAGAGACGACGATCTTGGTAACTTGGATTGTGCTCGGTACTTGCTGCCGTATTGGAGAGCTTTTGAAAGCACGTTGGAGTCATTTTGATCTTCAAGCCGGAACGTGGTTGATTCCTCCAGAAAACAGCAAAAACGGAAGAGAACACATGATTGCCCTTTCTTCTTTCGTTCTGACACATCTTAGGAGGCTCTATGCGATTACAGGAGCTGGGATCTGGTGTTTTCCAGCAAGTCGCAAAGATGGTTGCGTATGTCCAAAAACGATCACCAAGCAAATCGTAGATCGTCAGCGCTCTACTACTGGTTATCGCAATCGCACTAAACAGATTGACAGTCTAGCGCTTCCTCGTGGCTTATGGAAGCCTCATGATCGTCGCCGTACCGGCGCGACACTTATGACTGCTCTCGGAGTCCTCCCCGATGTGGCAGCACGTTGCCTTAATCATACAGAAGAGAATCGAGTCAAACGCATCTATCAACGATATGCCTATGAAGCTGAAATGAAGCAGGCATGGGAAAAATTGGGAGACAGGATCGAGTTACTGATGGAAGGAGTATCATGACTAGTCTTTTTAAGACGAAAAGAAATCTCATTCAGGTTGTCCAAAACCATCCCATTGGCAAAGCAGTTTGCGAGTTGACCGAGCTCGATTTAGTGAAAATTTTTGAGCACTGTTCTCTTGAAATACCAGATGAAGCCCAGCCTGGGGTGGGTTGGCTTGTCACGTGGAGTCCCAACGAACTGGATATCGACCCAGCTCATTTGCACATCGTTCAAGTTTTGCTTAAATTGGCTTGGCTCTATTCTGAAAAATCAGACTCACCATTGAAACGGTGGTGTCTCAAGAATTGACCATGTTCCAAGCGGGGATGAAGTTTGAAGCAAATAGACGGCAACGTATCGAAGCAGCCCAAAAAGAGCGTCCTTGGTCAGCGCTTGACAAATGGATCAGTAAAAAACTCAAATCCAAAACGAAGTGGACAAGCGCAACGTTGTGGAATGCCTTACCGCTGAGCCATGATGGCGATCTGATTTATCAGGATGGGGAGAAATTACACTGTGCTCAAGGGAATCACAACTCAATCGGGTATCGAGCGTTTTGCGAACATGTCAGAAAACAGCGGGAAAAAGTAAACAGCTTTAGACATTCTTAATTCTACATTCAGGAAAAGTGAATTTTCGATATAGTGGATCCTCTACTATGAAAATGAGAAGACGAATGCGCTATTTACTGAATCTGATTTTAGCTCTCTTTTTCTTTCTTCAAGCCCATGCTGTGGAAAGTTCCGTAAACATAGCTTACTTAGAAGCAAGAGAGAATGATCCTGAAAGTATTATCGAAAATGTCAGCACAATCCATGGGAATTACTCAGATTATGAGATTGATCTGGTCGTGCCGGGGCCTGACTCTCTTGTGCTTTCTCGATTCTACAGTAGCGAAGACCCCCTCTTAGGAGACGCTTCTTTAGGCGGATGGCGTTTTAACTCCCACTGTTTTTTATCTATCCCAAAAGAAGCTCGACCCAAAACTTATACGACCGCAGAAGGAAAATTCGATTACACCCATATCCTCATAGGAACGAATGAGGGAAGTATCTTAACTTATGCCGGTTGGAAAAATACAACAAACCCTGATGCTCGTTCATTATTTAAAGTCGATGTAGAGGGTAGTCTATTAGGACTTGCCAATACAGCACGAGGCAATATTAATGCCTGGACAAATCAGAAAAATAATCAACTCTATTTCGATGCGCAAAGTAATTGTTATGAGCTCACTTTAAGCACTGAAGGAAAAAGAATTTATGTGCCCGGTCCATCTAACTCAGGTCTGTACCTTCTTCAAACAGAAACTCTTCCGAGTGGTAACAAAATTTTCTATGAATATGAAGGGGCGGCTCTTAGTCAGATCAAAATGACAAATGCATCGGAGGAAAAGGTCTTTAGCTGGATTAGGATTCAATATGGCCCCGTGATCCATATTGATACCAGTGATGGTAAAACCGTCGACTATCACTTTCAACAAGACCGGCCTCTTTTATCCGAAGTGATCCGATCTGACAAACCTGTCTTAAAATATCAATATCGAATTGTAGATGACCGACCTCTTCTTATAAAAAAGGACCTTCCTGAGGGACGTTTTGTACAAATCGATTACTATGCTGACGGAGAAAATAAAAATAAGGTTGAGTCAGTAACAACCCCTGCCGGAATAAGCGGCATGACTAGTACCCCAACTTAAAAGTTTTTTAAAAAATGTTTGAATAGTGTTTCATATATGCCTTTCACATGGAGGTATTATGAATAAAAAATGGTCCGTTCATCTCACAGTAGAGGAACGAAGCG
>JAHFTO010000009.1 GCA_023269355.1 Chlamydiota bacterium
TCCAAGGAGGAGTAGAGCGGCATGACCATAAAAGGCAAATAATAGTAGACCATCATGATCATGATCGCAAAAGGGGTATTGAGCAGCTGCAGGGGTTCGGCGATGGCTCCGATATGGATAAGGAGGTTGTTGAGGAACCCCTTTTTTTCAAGTACGAAGAACCACGCGTAGATGTGGAGCAAAAAGTTGGTCCAAAAGGGAACGATGAGAAGAAAGAGAAAGAAATTTTTAAAGCGTTTTCCTGGAAAAGCGAGGAAATAGGCGAGGGGATAGGCAATGAATAAACATAGGATCGCATTTCCAAGAGCCATCACGAAGGAAGAAAAGATCACTTTGAGATAAAGCGGTCTCAAGAAAAAGGCAATTTTTTGAAAAGTAAACCCTTCGAAGGCGCCACTTTCAGAAAACTGCAGCACGCTTGTAATGGCTAAGATCGCCAGTGGCAAATAAAAAAAGAGTACCTGCCAAATCATAGCGGGAGCGCCAATGGAAAAAGGGAACTCAGAAGCAGGGGGTGTGCGGAAAAGTTTAATTTTCATTTCTCGAGAATCACCACGTTTTCTTTTTGCCAGTAAAGATTGACTTCGTTGTCATAATCGATCACTTCCTGGGGGAAGTGTTCCTCGTTTTGTTCAAAGACCTGAATGCGCATCTGGTTTTTGAGTAGGATATTGTACTGGGTCGAGCGTCCGTGGTAGACAATCGATTGGACAGTGCCTTTTAGTGTGTTGGAAAAATTTTTTACTTCTTTTTTGGAGATGAAGATCTTTTCCGGCCGAAGGCTGATCATTATATCGCAGCCCTCTTGCATCCACTCTTTTTTTTGCGGGATGCTCAGCTTGAAAGATCCAAGCTGAGGAATCTCAATCTCGGGTTCGGTCATGAAGTTGCGCAGCTTTCCACTTAGAATATTGGTCGTTCCGACAAACTTGGCGACAAAAGAGGAGCCGGGGAATTCATAGATTTCTTTGGGAGTGCCAATTTGTTCGATCTCGCCCCGGTGGTTCATGATCGCCATTTGATCGGCAACCGTCAAAGCTTCAAACTGGTCATGGGTGACGTAGACGAAGGTCGTCTTCAGCTTATCTTGGAGCTCGATGAGCTCGATCAGCATTCTTTCGCGCAGTTTGAAGTCCAACGCAGCCAAAGGCTCATCCAAAAGAAGAACATCAGGCTCATTGACAATCGCTCTTGCAAGTGCGACCCTTTGCTGCTGACCGCCAGAGAGCTGGCTGGTGAGCTTATAAATGTGATTTTCTAAGTGGAATGCCTCGAGGATTTTGGTGACCCTCTGCTCGATTTCTTCCTTAGGAAGTTTTTCCAGCTTGAGACTATAGGCGACGTTGTCAAAGACATCGAGATGGGGGAAAAGCGCGTAGTTTTGAAAGACGATGTTGATCGGCCGCTCGTGGATCGGCCAATCTGTGATGTCTTCATCGCCGAGAAAAATTTTACCCGAATTGGCATTTTCTAGGCCTGCGATCAGTCTGAGCAGTGTTGTTTTTCCACAGCCGCTTGGCCCAAGAAGGGCGAAAAACTTCCCTGCAGGAATATGCAGGCTCACCTCAGGGATTATGACCCCATCGTTAATCTTCTTTTTTAACTTCTCGAGCTTGATGCTTCGCATTTATTTGCCTAGAGACCCCCTTATGAGAGGCTGCAGAACAGCCTCTGATCTTGTCCAAGTTAAAGTTTCCAAAACCACCTTATAAAAGTGAGGTAATTTTATGGCGAGAATAGTTTTATTTCATAGGAAATTTCACGGCTTCCCAAAAAAAAATCGGCGATGGGCTTTTTTTGACATAAAGAAGGTGGGGTGTCTATGATGGATCCATGAAGAAAACAAAACTATTTCTATTTTCTTTAATTGTCTTAGCGGCTTTAGTTTTTTTTTATTTCTCTGAAAATCGACATAGATCAATTGCTCTAAGGCTGAAACAAATCCCGCAGGATGAATATCAATGTCTAGATGTTTTTTTTCGCACTTACATAGATGATTTGGGATATTGCCTTTTTGGCAACAAGCCCATGGCCGTTTTTGGTTATCGCGACCCGCTAGTTCAAGTTAAAGAAGTCGATGCAATGTTTGACCGTTTTTACTTTACTTTTGGGCCAATCAACTTAAACAGATATCGTGGATGGGAACTTTGGAAAAAAAATCAACGTTTCTTCCCTATGAAGAACTATGCTTTTATCAAAAGCAAAAATTTTATCGATAATGATTATGAGGCACTTGTTTTTATCAATAAAAAGGAATTTATAGAAACAGTTCATAACCATTTAAGTGATTTTAGAAAAGTTTTGGGCAAAGAGATAACTCCTGAAGGGTTACTGGAAGAAGTTCTTACCAGCAAAGATGTGTTTGGGGATGTTTTCAAGCATCACCAAGGATTAATTGGAACAGTATTGGGATATGGAAGAAATAATGCTTGGCTATTCCATCGCCGAGAAGAAATGGCTTCTTCGAATGGCGCGATCAGTCCCTTACTAGGAAGACCTACTAATTTTATTAAGAAGCTTTCCAAATCTTTTTCACAAGAAGAGCTCGAGGCCTTTAATCAAATATTACAACCATTTGATAATCGCGGAATTCTTGATTTTAACCCCCTATATTTAGGATTGCCCGGTTTCGTTGCCGATCCCAACTCCGAGGAAACAAAGCAGCTTAAAGTTAGATATGAGCAGCAATATCGCCAAATAATTCATCGCTACCAAAAAGGGGATTTTTTAGAGATCACCCTTCAGCAAATGACTTCAGACTAAAATCCTCAAGATTCACTAGAAAAAATCTGCTTCTCTCTGTAGTCTTTGAACATATTTATTATTTGGTGTGAGAAATATGGAACGTAGAAAACTTGTCATCATTGGATCTGGTCCCGCGGCGTATACAGCTGCCATTTATGCGGCTCGTGCAAATCTTCATCCCTTAGTGTATGAGGGCTTTTTCTCTGGCCCTGGCGGACAGCTCATGACGACCACAGAGGTGGAAAACTACCCTGGTTTTCCTGAAGGGGTGACAGGCCCTGCTTTAATGGATAAATTCCGCAAGCAGGCGGAAAAGTTTGGCACTACGATTATTACGGAAGATGTCGTCGATGTGAAGCTAGATAAACGCCCTTTTTTAATCACGGGCAGTCCAACAACAGTTCAAGCGGATGCTATCATCATTGCAACAGGCGCCAGCGCAAAAAGGCTCGATGTCCCTGGGACAAAAGACGGGGAATTCTGGCAGAAGGGAGTCACCGCATGCGCTGTCTGCGATGGTGCAGCTCCGCTATTTCGCAACAAAGACCTCTACGTGTTTGGCGGCGGAGACACTGCTGTTGAAGAAGCCATTTTCTTGACCAAGTACGGCAAGAAGGTATTTCTCGTGCACCGACGGGATGAACTCCGCGCATCTAAGTGCATGAGTGATAGAGCGCTCTCGCATCCCAAGATCGAGCTCATCTGGAACCATGTTTTGGAAAAGGTCGAAGGCGATGATGTTGTTAAACGCGTTGTGCTCAGCGAAGTGAAGACAGGCGCACAAACAACGCATGAGGCAGGGGGAGTCTTTTTTGCCATTGGGCACAATCCCAATACCTCTTTCTTAAAGGGACAGGTCGCCTTGCATGACAACGGTTATATCAAAGTGAAAGCAGGCTCTTCATATACAAGTGTCGAAGGAGTGTTTGCAGCAGGCGATGTTCAGGACCACGTCTACAGGCAAGCTGTGACTGCGGCTGGATCTGGCTGCATGGCAGCACTTGATGCTGAGCGATGGCTCTCTGAAAAAGGACATGCATGAAGCGCCTAGCTGCCGCTGCATTTTTGATTCTAGACATTTCTGCATTTACCCTCGAGACCAAGCCATGGTTTGGAGAGGTCTATGAATTTAATTTTCAGAGCGACTACGCTTTTTCTAGGTTCAGGCATGTCGAAGGGGCTTCAAGACAACTGAAGCACCCTTTAAATAATCAAGACGTACTCTTTGATCTTGGGTTCACTTTTTCAGAGACTCTAGATTTTCAAGCCGAACTGGAATTTGGCCAAACCACACAAATTGGCTGGAACTACCGCAGTGCAGCTTTGCAAGCGAGATATCGTCTGCTAGATGATATCGCCGGAGATCCCGTGAGCGTTGTCTTTGGGGCCAACCTGCGGCAAGCGTGCGCTCATTTCTTAAAGGATGTCAGCACGCCCTACGCCGCTGTTTTTAATGCAGAAGTCTCTTGTTCTGTAGGCAAGGAATGGTCTGAGAACGGAATGTGGACCATGCGGACCTATGGACTAATGACCTTAGGCCAAGGAACCCGCGGCTACCCATGGACAAAGCAGCGTTTTATGTGGCAGTACAACGTTGAAGATACACATCGATTTGGATTATTTGCCGATGGGTATGTAGGCCTTGGCAATGAGCAACATGTTAATGTGAAGCATTTTGATGGCTGGGGAAAGTTTCAACATCAATCGATCGATCTTGGCCTTAGCTATGGGTACAAGTTTGGTTTATATGGCGTTTTAACGACTTCCTACGCCCATAGGGTCTTTGCGCATAATTACCCCGAGCATGTGAACTTTTTCATCCTCTCGTATCAGATTCCCTTTTCGTTTTTCTAAGTTGTTAAATTAAAACAACATAGTTTCTTCTTGTCAAAACTGTAAAATTCCCTTATAATAAAGGTATAAATCTACTAGGAGTATTGTCCAATGAGAAAATAAGTTTGTATCCAATGTGTAACTTTTTAACCCAGGATCAAACTTATGTCTCAACTCCTTATTCAATGTTCGCATCTTTTTATATCTTTTGGATCTAATTCTCTTTTTGAGGATATTTCTCTTTCAATTCATCGCGGGGAAATTTTTGCTCTGATTGGAGAAAATGGAGCTGGAAAAACCACGCTCCTTAATCTCCTCGCAGGAACCCTGCTGCCCGATCGAGGCAATGTCAGCGAAGCAGATCCTCTCAGTGTAGGGATTTTGCCCCAAGAAATTAGGATCCCCGATCCCACCATCCCTGTACGCGCTTATCTCGAAGAGGGCGTTCTTTCCGAACTCGAGAAGAAAATGGCGGTTTGTTTGGAAGAACAAGATCTGGAAGAGTGGGCCCAGCTTCATGATACTTATGAGCAGTTGGGTGGTTATCAAAGAATTCCGATAGAGAAAGTGCTGAGCGGATTAAAGCTGGAAACTTCTCTACTGGATCAACCTTTAGATCGCTTAAGCAGCGGCCAGAAAATGCGGGTTGCTCTTGCGAAGGTTCTGATCCAAAATCCAGATCTTTTGCTTCTGGATGAACCCACGAATCATTTAGATGCTGAAATGCTCGCTTGGCTGGAAAGCGCCTTAAAACAGCGAAAGGGAGCAACGATCATTGTCTCTCACGATCGAAGATTTATCAATGCCACATGCAATCGACTCATTGAGATTAAAGAGGGGAAGCTTAACTGTTACGGTGGCAATTATGATTTCTATGTGGAGCAAAAACAGCAGCTCACCATAAAACAAATTGCAGCTTATGAAGAACAAGAAGAAGAAAGAAGAATTCTTAAGCAAAAAATCAAAGCGATGAGCTTCTCAAAGCCAAAACCTACTCCTGCATCCGATCGCAATATCATGGCTTATGACCATCGCGGCGGCAATCATCAAAAATCGGTTCAGCGCCAACTCGATGTCTTAAAAAACAGACTGGAGGAAATGGAGACAAATCCTCTTTTCCATCCCAGACCCAAAAGCATTACAGGACTCAAATTTGCTCCCATACCTCTAGCTTCTAGAGTTGTAATAGACCTGGATGAAGTGAGTAAGGCATTCGGAGATCAAGTCTTGTTCTCTTCTTTGAGCAGATCTTTGTGCAAGGGGGATCGGATTGTTCTTACTGGACCCAATGGATCTGGCAAGACAACGCTTTTAAAATGCATTGCAGGAATTCTTCCCATTGATCTTGGCTGCATACGCAGAGCCCCTACTGCAACGATTGCTTATTTGGATCAGGAAGTCGCATTGCTCCCTATGGAGCAAACACCGCTGGATTATTTTGCAAGCCGCTTTCAGCTCACTGAAGAGAGTTTAAGGAAAGAGCTTCACAAAGCAGCCATTGGAGGAGCAGATCTCATCGACCGTCCTTTTTCTTCTTTGAGTGTTGGACAGAGAAAAAGGCTCATGCTGCTTTCCTTGATTTTGGAAAGACCCAATGTCTTGCTACTCGATGAGCCCACAAATCACCTGGACTTTTTGACGCTGGAAGCACTGGAAACAGCCCTCTTAAGCTTTGAAGGCGCTATTCTCGCTGTCTCGCATGATCCGACTTTTATAGAGAAAATTGCTACTGAGGAATGGAGACTTTAAATTTATACTTATAAAACGGAAAAATGTGATAGGCTCGGTAGTCTATTCTTTTAAAAACTGCAGACGCCGTCTGCAGAAATAAATCTGATCATGATTTAGGTGAAGGTTTTAAATGATGCAAGAGATGCAAAAAAACTTGAAAGAGACTGATGTTCCCGTGCCCGTTCCTAAGGAATATCCTGCTATTTTGGAATCAATTAGCAATAAAATAAAAGCCGCACAGATAAGGGCATTGAGGACAATCAACCAAGAGTTGATTGAAGTATATAGGGACATTGGAAAGACCATTTATGAACAGCAACAAATAGCCGGATGGGGATCATCAGTTGTTGAGCTATTGGCCAAAGATTTACAAAGCTCTTTCCCTGGGATGAGAGGGTTTTCTGCGCGTAACCTATGGAATATGAGGGACTTCCATCTATCCTATGTGGATAATACAAAACTGCAGGCAATGACTGCAGAAATTAGCTGGACTCACAATGTAATCATCTTGGAGAAATGCAAAGACCCCCTTGAAAGAGAGTTTTATATTCGAATGTCTAAACGAGTTGGTTGGACCTATCGTGTTCTAATGAATCAGATTAGCAACCGTGCATATGAGCGGACCATGACCAGTCAAACAAATTTTGAAACAACTCTTCCTCAAAAAATGCGGAATGAAGCTCAGCTGGCAGTAAAAGATGAGTATATATTTGGGTTTGTTGACTTAGGAGATAAATTTGACGAGCGAGAGCTGGAAAAGGCACTTATTGGAAAAATTAAGGATTTCCTAAGAGAAGCCGGTGGAGTTTATGCGTTTATGGGATCTCAATACCGCCTTGAGGTGGGGAATAAGGAATTTTTGATTGATATTTTGCTTTATCACAGAAAACTGAAGTCATTAGTCGCCATTGAACTGAAAGTCGGAGAATTTTTACCGGAATTCATGGGGAAAATGCATTTTTATCTTACTGTTTTGGATGATAAAGTTCGGATGAAAGATGAGAACCCATCCATTGGAATCATTTTATGCAAAGAAAAGGATAGAACGATTGTAGAATATGCGCTAAAAGAGACAAATAAGCCTGTTGGCGTTGCTACTTACCAGATGTTCAGAGAGCTTCCAAAAGAGCTAAAAAATGAGCTTCCTTCCCCAGAACAGATCGCGCGTTTACTTGAACACATCACTGTCGATGAAAAAGAAGAATAGGGCTTTTGAATCTTGAGCTCAGATTTTTTCGTGAAAGTTTATGCAGAAAAAGAATTAGCTTAACATCACAAAAACCTCCTTCAGCAATGAAGGGGGTTTTTATCTATTTATTTAAAAAAAAAGTCCATTGACCCTCACGTAACGTGATTCCTTATATTTAGGCCATCCTTTAAAATCATAGGGATATTAAAGGGGAAGGAGTCGATGGCCTATACAGTCGCGAAGTTAGCAAAAATCTCAGGAGTCAGCGTCCGAACGCTGCATTGGTATGATGAGGTGGGACTTTTAAAGCCCGCTTACCACGGCGCCAATGGATACCGATTCTATGAAGAAGAACAACTGCTGATATTGCAGCAGATCCTCTTTTTTAGAGAGCTTGGGTTTGAGCTCAAACAGATAGAAAAAATCCTGCGAAGGAGCGACTTCGATCAAATGAAAGCTTTGAGTTCACATCGCCAAGTTTTACAAAAAGATGTGGAGAGAAAAGGGAATCTGATTCAGACCATCGATCGAACAATCGCACACTTAAAAGGACAAAAGAAAATGAAAGATCAAGAATTTTACCACGGCTTTATTACGAAAGAAAAACAAGCCGAATACGAACAGTATTTAGTGAACCGTTTAGGAGAAAAAGCAATGGATCCTATCGAAGTCTCCAAGGCCAAGATGAAAAATTGGTCCAAAGAGGATTGGGAAAAGTTTTCTCAAGAATGGGATTCTATTTGCAAAGACTTGAGCTCACTACGAGATAGGAGCTTTTCTGCAGATTCTAAGGAAGTGCAAAAAGTGATTCAAAAGCACTACGAATGGCTCCCATGGACAGGTGCAAGTTGCACTAAAGAAGCATACACAGGGTTGGGTCAAGTGTATGTTGAATTCGAATGGAAAAAGGCATTTGCTCCTTATGACTCAAATCATCCACGGCTTGCTCAATTTATGGCTGAGGCAATGAAGATATTTGCAGATCGTCAGTTAGCCTAAAAAATTCCCCTCTAAACAAGGGGGGAATTTTAATCCCAACCTTCTGCAGGACCTTCAGGTAAATGATGTGAGCTTTTGCGCGAGTGCAGCATAAACGTAATTGCCATTGCGACAATGAGTAGAAATGCGAGCGCAAAATGAACATCTGAGAAACTGATGATTTCTGCTTCGCGTTTGCCTTCTGTGAGATGCCATTTTTGGTCCGTGCTTACAAAGAGGTGAATCAAGGCTAATCCAACGGTTCCGCCGGTATTGCGAAGGGTGGCGACGATGCCACTTGCAGTTCCTGCTTTACCTTTAGGAACGGAAGAGATAGCCGTAGAATAGGAGGGTGTAAAGATCAGAGGGATTCCTGTTCCGTAGGCGATCAGTGCTATCAGTATACTATGGAATGAGGGGAGGCTGATAAAGGCAAACCAAAAGCTTGAAAAGATCAATAACAAATAACCCAGAGCAATGGGGACCTTAGGACTCAATCGATCACTTAAAATACCAGCTAGTGGCGCTATGAAAAGCACCGGGCAGCTCGAAATAAACATAATGAAACCGGTCAAGAAAGGACTGTATCCGAGAACTGTCTGAAAATAAATGGTTCGAAACACCACGATCATGAGAAAAAATTGAAGGATAAAAACGTTGATATTGATCGCAGCAAATGGAGAGTGCTTGAAAAGGGAGATGTCTAAAAAGGGATGTGCAGCCCTTTTTTCGCGATAAAGTAAAAGGAGCAGCCCAACAATAGCTGTTATGGCAAAAAAGATCGTCAGTAGGGAAGTCCAACCCCAGTCTGTCGCCTGCATGAAAACCAGTGTGAGCGCACTGACACCTAATGCAAAATAGGCAAATCCTTTGAGATCAACTTTTCCCCTGCCTTTTTCCGGTGTTGGCATGAATCTATTGATCATCCAAAGACCAATGGCCCCAATGGGCAGATTAATCCAAAAGATCCAACGCCATGATGCCACTTCGATGAGGTATCCTCCCACAAGCGGACCCAGAATCAAAAATAACGAGCCGATGCTGACGATCATGCCCGTTGCTCTTCCCCGTTTTTCTGGAGGGTAGATCTGGGCGATCATGGCTGTCTGTGCAGGGTATATCGAGGCTGCGCATAAACCTTGGCAAGCTCTAGCAATGATAAGCATCTCCGCAGATTCGCTCAGTCCACAAAGCGCAGAAAAGATAACAAATCCAACAACTCCCACCATCAGCGTTCTTTTATAACCGATTCGATCGCCTAATTTGCCGCTGATGAGGACAAAGACTGCAATGACGAGCAAATACGCATTCACGCACCATTGCACCTGTGTATTTGTTGCATTGAGATCGAGCTGAATCCTAGGGAGAGCTACAGGCATGATCGTTTGATCCAAGTACGACATGGCAGTAGCAGGTAGCAAGGCAGAAAATGTTTTCCAGCGGGCTTGTGGCATATCTTTCTAGTACCCGCAACATCAATATCTTGCAAGGTTTGGTATTGGCATTTAGCATACATCTATGTTAAATTTTTAGATTATGATCACAGAAGAACATCAGAAAGAAGGTCTTAGTCGAGCATATATTCAAGCTATTGCTGCTGGTGCAATGGTCAATGTGAGCATTGGAAATCACTCTCATGATTATGGGATAGATGGAGCCTTTCACGCTGTATCCGTTGTGAGAGGAAAAAGAGTCAATACTGGGGTCTCTCTTGAGTTTCAACTTAAGTCAACTTGCTGTCTTAGAGATGAGGAAAAGAACTTCAAATATGCTCTTGATGCACAGACGCATAGATGTTTAGCAGATCGCGCTTTAAGGCCGCATACGACTCAGGTGATATTAGCTGTACTCGCTTTGCCGAAATCTAGAGAGAAGTGGCTTGAATTATCTACTGAAAATCTGATACTAAGGAATTGTTGTTATTGGGTTGCACCCATTTGGGATATTACAGATAATGTAAGCTCTGTAACGATTGATATACCAAAAGAGCAGGCTCTCACGCCAGAATCATTACAAACATTAATGAGAAAAATATCTCGGGGGGAATCGCTCTATAATGACTGCTTCAAGATTTATAGCTCAGTCTGAAACACATCCGTCAATGTCTTCCGTGCCTTTAGAGTCATTGAAGCGATTTCTTAAATTGAATCAGTGGCAGCTCAAATCGGATCGTATTGGCAATTTATTAGTCTATGAAGGGCCGCTTGATGATATAGGGAACCCAATTCTACTGACTCTACCTATTACTGCAGAGTTTGAAGATACTCCCCGATTGATCTTTAAAGTTCTTAATGCTTTGTCTATTATAAATCAGACGTCCATTCAAGCTGTTTGCGAAGAAATAAATAATTTAAGTTGTGATTTTCTACGACAACGTATTATCACCTCTTCTAATGCGTTTTCTATTCCATTAAAGATAGCCAATCAATTGTTGTTCGTTTTAAGTGATCTAATCGAATATTCAGCATGTCTTGAATTAGATCCACAGCCCTTTTATGGTCGTCGAAGAAAAGTTGGAAAGGCATTTACTGAAAGATGTCATTTTGGGCAGACATTTATGGGAAGTTTTGGAATATCGATACAGATGCCTATTCCGCCCTCATGGAATAATAGTTCAGAGCAAGAACCTTTTGAAAGGCGTGTTATGGTTCGTATAGCAAGAGGATTGTTATCTATTTCAAAAAGTTTACAAGAAGCTGATGTGGGGATTTTGACACAAGATTATCGCCAGGGTTTTAATGCTAATCTTTTTGAAACCATGTTAGAAATGGCCAAAATTTTAGAAAATCATAATATGGAGTTTCAGTTTGCCTGGTCCTCTGAGTTTTCACCTCCAGCTGATGTCAAAGCAGTGACACGCTTATCATTTTGCCCAGAGGTGATTGGTCCCTTATTAGAAAGTGCAGGAAAATCGTTGAGATCTAGTTCAGAATCTAAAGATACGGTTATAGAAGGACAAATTACACAACTTCGAATCGATGAAGCAGCAGGTGATGAAGATATTTTAGAAATTGGAACTGCTGATTCGAGTCGTAGAATTGTAAGTGTTGCATGGGAGCTTGAATCTAGCAAAATCGTCAATATTCGAATCCCTTTATCCACCGACGATTATAAAAAAGCTTGTAATGCACATAGAGATGATAAAAAAATCTCAGTTAGAGGTCGGCCTGAGAAGCCAGGCAAGTATTATTATTTAGCCTCACCTTCAGAATTTCGTGTATTAGAATAGTATTGCTAGAAACGGAGGTTACCATGAAAAACTCGCTTTATGTTCGCCTTTTATCCTTGTCCTTTATTTGCTCACCTTTGCTCTACGCCACTCCTCAAGACCATTGGAAAGGGGATGAATATGCCAAGAATTCTGAGTCGCAAAAAGAGTCTGCGGAAGATTTTATGCAGCAAGTGCAATTCAAGGGGACAGAAGTTATCCTTGATGTCGGATGCGGTGATGGGAAAATTACTGCTGCGATGGCAAAAAAAGTTCCTTCGGGATCTGTGATCGGCGTGGATATTTCTTCATCGATGATTCAAGCGGCAAAAATTGCTTTTCCCGAGCAAAAAAATCTCAGCTTTCTTGTTGAGGATGCTGCTAAAGTCCATTACGATCAGCAATTCGATCTCGTCACTTCCTTTACCGTGATGCAATGGGTCCTGGAGCAGAAAGCGGCATTAGATGGTTTCCAAAAGGCTTTAAAACCGGGCGGTAAATTATGGATTCAGATGCCGACAGGCTTGCCAGTAGCAATGCAGCAAGCGCTTGATAAGACAATTTCTCAAGAGCGTTGGAAAGCCTATTTTACTCAGTTTTCTCCACCCTGGAGATTTTATCAATCGGATGAATATCAGACTCTTCTGGTTAATGCACAGTTGACCCCCATTCGTATGGAAGTGACGACGAAACACGAGCATTTTCCATCTAGAGCTGCTTTTCATGGCTTCTTAAAGCAATGGTTCCCTTATTTACGCCCTTTGCCAGCAGAACAAAAAGAGGCTTTTCTTACAGAGTTGCTTGATCATTATCTGACCCTTTTGCCTGTGGATGAAAAAGGCAGAGTCAGTTTTATTGTCGATCGTTTAGAAGTAGAAGCTTTGAAAGGGAAATAAAAAAATAACAGGATGCTAGGATGGAATCTTTATCCTGGCCATCCTAGCATCCTGTTATTTACTCTCTCATCCAGATTGCAAAGGCTGTGACGTAGTTTTGGCAGTGGCTGATGGAGACCATCACACTTGTGCCTTTGAGTCTTTCCTGCACATTTTTAGAAAAATGCACTGTGGGTTTTCCACTCGAATCATTGATGATTTCAATGTCTAGGAAGCCGGCATGTTCTCCAAAACCTGTCCCCAAAGCCTTGACGATGGCTTCTTTCGCAGAAAATCGCCCTGCGATATGGGGCACTGGATCTTTGTATTTTAAGCAGTAGTCCTGCTCTTTAGTGGTAAAAAGTTTTGAGAGGAAGCGAAGCCCATGGGTGTCCATGCTTTTACGGATCCTCTCAATTTCGATAATATCGTTGCCTAGCCCTAGGATCGGCTGCTTTTCAGCGCTCGTCATCTAAATCTTCTTCCTCATCATAATCTTGATCGGGGTTCTCTTCATCGATCGCATTGCAGAAGATCATGCGGCCAGATGTCGTATGTTTGACAGAGAGAACTTTTGCATCGATGATTTCTCCGATGAAGCTACCGCCGCCATTAACGACGACCATGGTGCCATCATCAAGATATCCCACCCCTTGTCTAGGTTCTTTACCGTAGCGCTGAATTTTAATCTTGATATATTCACCCGCTTGCATGAGAGGTTTGAGCGCGTTGGAGAGAGTGTGGATATTGATAACGCGGATTCCTTCGATCGATGCCATTTGGATACGGCTGATATCTGCTGTGAGAAGATTAGCATCGAGAAGGCGGGCGAGTCTGAGCAGTTTGCCGTGGGTTTCTTTGACATCGGGGAAGTCGGTATCGCTAAAACGCAGTTCCAGTTCTGGGATTGCTTCGAGTTTTTTAATGACCTCGAGACTGCGTCTTGCTTTAGATTTTGAGTATTCATCCCCAATTTCTGAGGCGGCGTAGAGCTCTTTGATCACAAAACGGGGGACGACGAGTTGATGATCAAGCAGGCCCGTTGCTGAAACATCGATGATCCTCGCATCAGAGAGCACGGAGCTATCGATGATGAGGTCTTTCTTTTTTTCTGTAGTGGGGGAGAATTTGATGAAGGGGATACTGACATAGAGCTCATCGGATGATCGCAGTGTCATGATCGTTCCCAGATAGATGCCGAATAGGAAGAGAGCGATCTTGATGATTTCCAGGGTTTGAGGCTGTAGAATAATCGATGCTTTGCTGATATCGAGAACAGCATCGAAAATCAAGACAAGCGCCTGTCCCATCAAATAGCCGATGAACATTCCGACTGTGGCGATGTTAAAGGAGCGCAGGTTAAATCTTTTAAAGGTCATATCAAAGCCCATGAGCAGGCAGCCAAAAACAAGTCCTAAAATGATTCCAATGAAAGCATTTGTATGAATGGACCCTGTCGGACTCGACATCATATACGTTGTCATGAAAAAGACGCTTAAAGCAAAAAAGAGGATTCGCATAAAAGCGATAGAAATATTCATAGTACAGCCTTGGGATATCTATTTTTACGAGATGTATTGAGATAAAAAAAATCTCAAATTTATCCACCATCTCAAATGTTGGGTTGAATTGTAAGAAATCTCTTTTATTTTTGTCGATAAGAGTCTGTCATTAATGCTATTCAAGCATGCTGTAAAAAGGAATTTATGCTATCCTCTAAGAAAACAAGGAGATTTTTATGAAGCTGAGCAAGGCAAGTTGGATAGCGATTTCTGGGGTGTTATGGTTTGTCGTTGGGGTAGGATTATTGACTTTAGGCCTCAATTTTATTGTTTTTAAGGCGCAGATGGAGCTTAGCGAGACGACGTCTCTCATCGCTAAAATAGCACCTCTAGCTGGAGGTAGGGAGCAGGCGGCATTAGCTTTAATTGCTATGGGCCTGATTGCAGGCTTTATGAAAGGACGTTTTGTTTTAGTGAAAACGGTCAAACGGGTTACTGAACGGATTATTTCCTTAGAAATGCCCATTAAATTTTCTCAAGTCTATAGCCGCGGTTATGTTTTTCTTATTGCAGGTATGGTATTATTAGGAATGAGCATGAAATGGATCGGACTTCCTATGGAAGTGCGAGGATTGATCGACGTTGCTATTGGCTCTGCTTTGATGAATGGCGCATCGGCGTATTTTCGCGTAGCCATGCATGTACACAAAGAATTAAAGCAATCTCAATAAATTATTTGTGATAGGCCGATCCTTTGTCGATCTCAAGCGCGCGGTAGACTTGTTCTACAAGGATGAGCCGCGTGATTTGATGGGTGAATGTCATTTTTGATAGGGAGATTAGCCCTTTTGCTTTTGTCTTAAGCTGGCTTGGGATTCCTTCTGCTCCGCCAATCACAAAGTTGCAGCGACTTCCCCCATTTTGCAATAATTGGATGAGGTAGCGGGAAAACTCCTCGCTGCTGAACTGTTTTCCTTGAGGATCAAGACAGATAAACGCAGCTTCTTTTTCTAAAAGCTGGGTGAGTTGCTCATCATTTTTGGCTAAAATCCATTCGAATGTAAGAATGGATTTTAGCCGAGTTTCATATTCTTGAAGAGCGCTTAGCAGCCAGTCTTCTTTGGTCTTGCCAATTGTGTAAACTTTAATTTTGTACATACACTACCAGCATACCTCAAAACCGAGTTAGAATACAGGGGCATTCAGCATTTGGCTTTTCCCACATTCTGCCCAATGGTCGGCCCCTTGTTCCCAACGGTCTCCCAGACGGAGTTTATATTCAAAGGGAGGGAACTGGCCATCGAAGCTAATAAACCAGTTGCCATTGTCGTCTGTGTGCATGGGCACTTTTTGATTCCAGTAGCCTAAAGGACCTGTTCCAGAGAGATGGAGCGTTTCTCTGCGTTGGACGGGGAAATGGATGGAGAGAATAGTTTTTTGAAGGGGGGGCAGATAAGCTTTGTTGAAGGTATGAGCGCGCTCTACCGTTTTGCCAGAGGTAATTTTATGGTTAGGCCCTTCTTCGTACTTGCGTTGATCGTCGTTGATGAGAAGTTTGTAGTCTAATTCGCCGGAGAAGGGAATGGAGGTTTTATAGGTAAAAGTTTCCCAATCGAGGCGTTCGAGTTTGACCCCCCTGGTCCATTCTAAACCGGGCATATTTCCACGGATGAAAAGGGACGCATTGCTAGGCAGGTAAGGACATTTCACAATGATGACAGTGTCCGAGGCATGAAGCCCCATGGGAAAACAGATCTGCTCTGTTTTGGTTTTTAACCACTGCGCTTCTACAGCTTCTCGTTGTTTTTTGATCTCGTGCGCTTTAGTTTCATACTCCAAGCTATTTAGTGAGCCATCGAAAAGTTGATCGTCGAGCTGTATCATTGCTTGTTCAGAATCGGCTAATACAGATGCTCTTTCTTCTGCAAATTCCTTCTGTATTTTTTGAGTCCAAGGCTTTTGTGCTAGCAGGAAAGCGAGGTATCTCTCATGATTATTTAGTCTTTGATAGACTTTGTGTTTTGCAGAGAGGATGTCGCTATTGTCCATGTTGGAGTATTTAAAGTGATCCATTCTCCTAACTCCAATGGGCAAATGAAATTCCTCTTTCAATTCCACTTGCAAGCCGAGGTAAACTTCCACGTCATCGGCTGGTTTTATTTGGAGATATTCCCATGCACACTCAAAAAGCAATTCTGCGGCAAAAGCTCCTTTAAGAACGTAGAGCATATGATCGATGGATGAGTCGCCTGTTTCTATAATTGCTTTCTGAATTTCTAACGGACAAAGAGGTAGAGTTGCTCGATCGGTACAACTAGTGGCTGCTTCTTGGAGAATGGCGCTGGCAGTTTCTCGATAGGATAGATTTTCTTCAGCTAGTTGCAGAATCGATAGCACACGTTCAGCGGTCAGCTGGCGGGTGCTGGACTTTATAAAATCTGCTGCGGTTTGGAGTTTATCCAGCCACTCCAAGAACGTTGGCCAAACGACCTCATCTTCTATTAATGAAGGGATCTCTAGATATTTAAGATCGAGCCTTTCCTCAGAGACAGCATTTTTAAATGCATCGAGTTCGGGTCTCGTGGGAGAGACATAGGTTTGCGGCGAATGATTTGTTAGATGCGGGTAGCAGATATTCAAAATGTAGTAGGGGTGTCCCAGTGGATATGGTCCTGTTAAAACTGTTTGATTGGCTCTGAGTGACGAAGAGGATGCTCTTTGATGACTAAAGTCGATATCCAAGTCATAGAGGACTTCAGGGAGATGAGAGATTCTGTTATGTGAAAATAGCAAACGCGTACGAGAGAGGGACAGTAAATTTGCGGATAAAACATCTAGATTATTATGTGAGCAGTTCAATTCTTGCAGATGAACGAGCTTTCCGATTCCATCAGGCAATGAGGTCAACCCAAGCCAACTTAAGTCCAAAAGGGTTTCGCGATTTTTCACACACTGTAGGATTTTTCTTTTTGCTTCCTGGACGTTGCCTTGGCTGCCCCAAGAATCCAGGTCTAAATGAGATTGAATGGTAGAATCGGGGCAATTTCTTAAGAGAATGAGGAAGATGCTTTGAAGGTGTTGAGTGTGTGAATGAAAAGTGATTCCACAGTGCAGATGGAGAATTCTTTCCATATCTTCTTCGGGCAAGCGGGCGTTTAGAATTTTGTCGAATAATTTATTGATTTTCGTTTCATATTGCATGTGCTCGAGAAAGCCACTCCCTACATTGTCTTGAAACCTGGCCCATTTCTGTGCGATAGCTGCGATTGACATAGTGACACCTCCGGTTGGGATTGAAGAAATGAGTAATATTGCGCGTCAAATCAAATATTCATCAAATTATTTTTTTTCGTATGCACCTAAGGCTCGCTGGAGTATACTTTTAAAGTTATGACTGATTTTGCCTATTTAGTTTGGGATCCCAGTCCCTCGCTATTCAATTTCAACATTCCTATTCTGAATAGACCCATTCTTTGGTATGGGTTTCTCTTTGCCTTTGGTTTTTTTGTCGGCTATCTCGTTCTTATTCGTTTACTGCGCCGCTATTTTCTTGAGGAAGAGGGTAAAGGTATCTCCTTAAACGCTTTGAAGGCGATGGTGACGCAAAGGGCGGAGCAACTCACGTTTTATGTTATTTTGGGTGCTGTTGTAGGATCGCGTCTAGGTGATGTTTTGTTCTACCAAAACTGGTCGGATTTAACGCGCCATCCACTTTCTGTGATTGCTGTCTGGGAAGGGGGATTAGCCTCGCATGGGGGTGCGGCGGGTATTTTGATAGCTGTTTGGTTATTTGCTAAAAGGCGAAAAATCCCGTTTTGGACGGCAGTGGACTTCACTGTGATCCCGACAGCGATCGCTGCAGTATTCATTCGCATCGGCAACTTTTTCAATCAGGAAATTTTGGGTATACCCACAACGGTTCAGTGGGGAGTGATTTTTATGCATCCAGCAGATGGAGGAGCCATTGTTCCTCGCCATCCTGCACAGCTCTATGAAGCTGCTTGGTATTTATGCAGTTTCTTTTTGCTTTTATGGTACTCACGCCGCCATCCTCCTTTTAAGCCAATAGGCAGTCTGACAGGCCTTTTTCTACTTTTAGTGTTTGGCGGCAGAATCTTGATTGAATTTCTAAAGATCGAGCAGAGCTCGCACGTGTGGCTCACCTCGCTCCTAACAATGGGGCAAGTATTGAGTTTACCGTTTATCGCGCTTGGAGTTTGGTTATTCTATCGAAGACATTCTGCTAGAACCCAATCTTCAAGTTAAGACAGTATCCGCTTGTTTTTTGTCGAAGGGGATGAGAGGAAGGGTTTTTTGCACGATCTCTTCCAGCCTTAGCACGAGATGGTCATGATCCAGTGTCGCACCTGAAAAGAGCAAACTGCAAGAATGCCATTTAAGGAAGCGATCGAAGGAAGATTCTTCGGCCTGGCTAAAGAGAGCGTACCATGCATATTTGTAGAGGATCCAAACGCGAATAAAGAGCTGACCGGAATAGGGAGCTAGTTCGGGATAGCTTTTCAGGTATTCCTGGCAAATTTGGCTCACAAAAGTGTGATGCGGGAGAAGAGAGGGGAGCGTTTTCCACTTTTGACAGATCAGCCGGAGCAAAGTGCCTTCGGTGTTGAGCCGGATCCAGCGGCAAATCATATCTCCTTGGATCGCCCAGATATGGATTTTTTTCTCGACCTCTTCCCATTTTTTGATTTGGATAAGATCTTTATTTCTTTTGAAAGAGCTGACAGTTTCGTGCACCAAAGAGGAGAAGCTCTGCGTGGGATTTTCAATCAAAATCCCAGCGATCTCTTCCTCAATGCGCTGTCCAATTCGATAGGGAAGTTTTTCAAGCAGCCCTTCTGTCTCGCTTAAGAGTTTCCAAATAGCAATTTCTAAAATGTCGCAGTCCTTGCCGAGAAGTTGAGGTAGCAGTGTTGCTTCCTTATAAGCTGTCCAGATAGCGTCGGCGACAAAATCCGGAGATCTGCAAAACTCTTCATTTTTCATCAGAACGAGTTCTGCAGAGATAAACGCATAAAGGGATTGAGGAAGATCGGGGCGCTCACCTACTTCTTGAGGATAAAGAGAGCAAGCTGCGGATTTGACTTCATCCTCGCTGATGTGCTTAGGCAGTCCACTTGCTAAGGAATAAAGAGCGATGATGCGGCGAACAAGCTCAGATAGTTGTGGTGCATAGGCTGCGGTCTTGCACAAAGAAGTGTGTCTGCGGATAAAATGTTGGATCGCTGTTTTTTGTTCGGCTAAGAATCGGGTGTGGAATGCAGATGTATTGTAGAGCTTTTCAGCGATCAGAGCTGAAATATTGCCCATCATTTGGTCAACAGAAGAAAAGCTCGGAAGATCGTGCAGAGAAAGAAGGATCTCCTTGACCTGATGTTCTAGCTCTTGCCAAGCGATTTGTGGCTCTTTAGCAGACACTTCCAGGATGATTTTAACGATCAATTTATCGATTTGGTCATATTCATCATAAGGACTGCTGTTTTGTTCAGGACCGCTGTTTTGGAGTAGGTGGCGTTGGATCGACCAGATCATTTTTGCCAGATGGTCATGCTGGGGACGAACCCCATCCATTGTGGCGATGCATTCGCTCATTTTTGTCGCTAATTGATGCGCATAATAAGAAGGATGGAGATGGCCTGGTTTTGGAAGTGAGGTATAGTTTTTCAGGTTCTCTTTAATAAAGTAGTTAATATTGAGCTTGCCATCTTGAGAAAGAGCTTCTTTTTGATGCTCGATCTGCTCTGCGTAATAAGCGACTTTTTCCCATGTCTTTTTCAGAGCGGAGACGCCGAGTCTATAATGGGGGAATTGTTTTTGAAATTCAGGCGTGACCTTTATTAATAGGTCTTCTTGGATTTTAACCGACCATTTTTTAGAGCAGCCGCAATGCTGCATTTCCTGTTTTATTTTTTGAGAAAGAAACAGATTCAAGTCGGAATAGGGATCGTAAAATTCTGGGGATTCGTCGACCGCATGCAATAAATCAGATAGTTCTTTTTGTTTTTTCTTTGGATTAATAGGAATTGATGAAGTTACAAACTTCTGTGAATTAGCCCAGAAGTTATCCGATGATGGATTTGGTATTCTTGTTTCCGACATAATTACAATTTGTTTGCACGGTATTTTTCTGTCTAACGGAATAAGAATTTTTTTGTCTAACAATTTTCAATTATTTTTTAAAAAAATTAAAATTAAAACTGAATTCGAGTCCATAAATATGTACCGAAAAATGGAGTGAAATCGATAAAATGCGAACCATGGTTAAAGAGACAAAAAGAAGCTTGCAATCATTGATCGAGGCGTTGAGGACTCTTCTTTTAGAAAGAAGGGCCAATACGCAAGAAGATATTTGCGCTGTACTTGAAAAACAAGGATATGATGTGAATCAATCCAAAGTTTCAAGGCTGCTGCGGAAAATGGGCGCCATTAAAGTTATCAATGAAGAGGGGGTAACCAGTTACTCGCTAGCTAGAGAACCTGCTCCTCCAACGATGAACACGCCGATCCGCGATTTGATTCTTGATATTGTCTCTAACGAGACGCTTGTCGTCATTTTTACAAGTCCAGGATCAGCATCGATGGTTGCCCGCGTCCTGGATTACCATCAAATCACAAGCCACATCTTAGGATCTATCGCAGGGGATGACACGATTTTTGTCGCTCCTAAGTCCGTCAAAGATATCCGAAAGCTCACAGAAGAAATCAAGAGCGTGCTCAAAAAATAGTTCTGTTTCGAATATTTATTCACCTCGCAAGGTTTAAGTGCTTAATCGCTAGCGTGTTGCGTAAATCATTTTTCTTTATATTGCATAAAATCTCATAAAATGTGATTATTCAGTCATAAACGGAGAATGTTTATGCACGCTTATTCAGTCAGCATCATTCTATTCCTCTTTCGCCGCAGGGGTTAACCCCCTCATTCTGTCTATTTTTCAGTTCATTTATTAATTTTTTTAAATCAAAAACAGAAGGTTTTTATGCATTCAATCATTTGCGGCAGTGCTTTTTCTATCAAATCATTAAATGAAAAAGCTTATGAAGTAAACGTTCAATTTCTAGACGTTGATAGCCACTCGCTATCAGATAAATCGTTCACCTTTCTTCAGGAAGTTTCTGTAGAAGAAGGGACAATATGGGATGTATTCACTAAAAATGGAACATGCCAAAACAAATTGCCTTTTTCAAATAAGGATCCTGTGTTTGCCGAAACTGTGGCTAAAAAGCTGCCTGAATCGCTGCTTTCGCCACTTGTCTGTGTTTTAGATCTCAAAGATCCATCGACAGGTTATCTCCCTAACACCTCGTCATTGCAGTCAATCGCAAAAAGCGAAGCTGCTGTATGCGGCTTTTTTCAAAACAACATAGCGGAAAAGCAAGCATCGAAATGTGCACAAAAGATGCACACCCTTTTTAAAAGCAGCCTTCCTGTGGATTTTATCATTTGCGAAGGCAGCCTTAAAGTAGAGCTCTTGCAACAAGGGGGATTTACAGATCATGAGGTCGAATATTTTCAGACCAGCCGATCTGGAAAGGATAGTTTTTGTGTCATGGCTGAATATTTTATGAACGGCTTTAAATTAGGCGATACGGCGTATAGTCCATCGAAAGCTTCATTTTCAGCTCAGAAATTCATTAAACCTATCTCCACAAAATTTCCAGATTTTCATCCCTATAAAACTAGCGCGGTCTTCTACCCTCCCCAATACAAGGAGATCTATTCTTCAGAAGGAGAGTTTGCTGCAACTTTAAAACCTGTTTTTTCTGCTGCTGGAGATTTTGACACTGTTACAGAAATCACAACTTTAACGGTGGAAAAATGGTGAATTATTACCTTGCAGAAGCATGTCAAAACACCTTTGTGCTGTTTGACTGTTTGGAACTTTCTTGTGTCGATGAGTCTTTTTTGAAAAAGGCTCATCCGTGCTTACTTAAGGAAAATCGAGACGATGCCCTCATTTTATTCGATGGCGCGCTGATTGATCATGTGATGTATGCGCACCTACTCGTTTTAGGACAGGATCAAGCCCTGGGAGAATTTTGCGGCAATGGCGCACGCGCCTGTGCCGCATATTTATTCAAGAAGTATCCGGAGCAGAGCCATTTTTATCTCATTACACAGCATGGAAAGCATTCCTTGATCAAATACTCTGATGAGATCTACTCCATCTCACTACCGCCAGCGCGTTTTGAGTGGAATAAGAAATTCACTACCAGCCCAGCTCAAATTTCCCACTTGTGGCCTCACTTGACCTATGTAGAAATGCTCGAGCCCCATCTCGTCTTCAATGACAAGGTGAGCGATGCAGAGCTTTTGTCTTTAGGCAGAGAGATCAACCAAAGGAGGGATCTTTTCCCCCTCGGGATCAATATCAATTGTTGGCACGCCCTTGAAGAAGGGGTTTTAGAGGTGAAGACTTATGAACGGGGAGTTCAAAGACTCACACGATCTTGCGGGACAGGTAGCATGTCTTGTGCTGCGTTTTATAAAAAATTAGGGAACGTACTCGTCATGACGTCGGGCGGTCCACTAGAAATTACTATCCACAAAAATACCATGGAGCTAAAAGGCCCAGCCTTTTGCAATGAGAACTACTTATGAAAAAAATTTCCCTCTTCTCTTTGACAGCCCTTATTATTGCAGCCATTGATAATATGAAGAATTTACCGGCAGCAGCGCTTTTTGGCAGTTCGCTGATATTTTTCTTCTTATTTTCTGCACTTGTTTTTTTAATTCCAACCGCACTTGTCACAGCAGAGCTTTCCTCCGCATTCCCCAAAAAGGGAGGGGTGTATCAGTGGATCCATATGGCCTTTGGCAAAAAATGGGCCATGGCGGCGATTTGGCTGCAGTGGATCAACACGATGGTCTGGTATCCGACGATGCTCTCCTTTGTCGCAGGAACGCTCGCTTATTTAATCAATCCGGATTTTGCACAAAATAAAACCTATCTCATTGTATGCATTCTGAGCTTATTTTGGGGACTTACACTCATTAATATAAAAGGCGTTCATGTATCGGTAAGAATCAATAATATCTGCAGTATGATGGGGACGATTCTACCTATGATTTTTCTCATTCTTCTGGGCGTTATCTGGGTTTTTAAAGGACAACCTCTCCAAATTTCTATGACATCTGAGAATCTGATTCCGTCTTTGAGTTCTTCCACTAGCTGGGTCTCATTAATTGCTATCATGGCCTCTTTTTTAGGCCTCGAGCTAGCAGGGGTGCATGTGAATGATGTCCAGAATCCTCAAAGAAATTTTCCGCGAGCTGTTTTATTTGCCACCTTATTTATCTTTATGTCTATGACCCTAGGATCTCTTTCCATTGCTTGGGTACTCCCTGGAAAAGAAATTAGCCTCACTTCTGGGGTGATGCAGATGTTCCACGGCTTTTTCCATGCTTTTGGTCTCAATGCACTCACGCCCATTCTCACCCTATTAATAGTCGTCGGATCGATAGGAACCATGATCAACTGGTTGATTTCTCCAGCAAAAGGATTGTTGCACGCAGCTGAATTTGGTTTTTTACCCGCATTTTTTAAACGTAAAAATCGCGCGGGAGTGGCTTCGAACATTCTTCTTGCGCAAGCCCTTGTAGTCAGTCTGCTGTGTCTCTTTTTTTTGTTAGAGCCAACAGTAAATGCCTTCTTTTGGTTCCTGACAGCTCTGAGCACAGAACTTTATATGCTCATGTATATTTTAATGTTCTGCGCGAGCATCCGCTTGCATTACAAAGTATCAGATCGCTCTGATTCCTTTAAAATTCCAGGAAAACAGTGGGGCCTATGGGGAACTTCTGTCATCGGCATCTTTGGGTGCCTTGCAACGATTATCGTGAGTTTTTTCCCGCCAGAAAACATTCCGATGGAGAATACTTTTCGTTATTTGTATCTCATCGGCATAGGGAACGTGGTGACCCTTGTCCCGCTATTTTTCTTCTATCGCTACGAGAAAAAGCAGGCAGCAACAGGTGTTACAGCCGGCTCATATTGCGAAGAGCAACGCAGGTGATTTCGATTAGGGCGTCTTTCGGGAGCTCACCCGCTTGGATCGTTGTTCTTGCGGGTTTGACGGGCTGGTCGAAGTATTCTGCATAAACCGTGTTCATGGCTACAAAGTCTTTTTTCAAGTCTTTGAGGTAGACGACAGTACTGACAACATCCTTAAGAGATAGACCATCTGCTGCAAGAACTGCCTGAATATTCTCAAAGACTTGCCTTGTTTGTTCTTCAATGGTTGTGGCAGTGATCTCGCCGACTTTGGGGTCGATGGGGATCTGGCCGGAGAGGTGTAGATAAGGTCCGGCGGCAACGGCTTGGGAATAAGGTCCAATGGCTTTAGGGGCATGTTCAGTATGGATAGCGTGGATTGCGTTGGTCATGTGTTTTTGTCTCCCAATTTGGCGTAGCAAAGATTTTCTTCTCTTAAGGTTATTTTTTGCAAGATGTAAAAAAACTTGAGAATTTTCCTCTCGAGGAGAATAATCAGAAGATGTTTGGAAGGTGGTACAGAATGATACCCAAACCCCTTCTTGGTAACATCACAACTTGAGGCTTTTAAGATGAATCAGATTACTATCGCTGGCCATTTGGGCTCTGATCCTGAGGTGCGTTTCACTTCTTCCGGACAGAAGGTGACTACTCTTCGCGTGGCAGCTAGAGCGCGACGCAGCGGCAAAGATGAAACGATTTGGTGGAAAGTGACGGTCTGGGGAGAGCAATTTGATAAGATCATCCCTTATTTTAAGAAAGGAAGTCCGATTATCGTCGTCGGCGAACTCAGCAAGCCAGAGATCTTCACAGATCGAGAAGGACGTCCTCAGGTTTCTATGAATATCACCGCTCAAAATATTATGTTCAGCCCCTTCGGTCGTCCTGATAGCCCAGGCGCAGCAGAAGGAGCTCCTGCAACAACCGGACATGCAGCGCAACCAGAAATGGCGTACTCAGCGCCTGCAGCACCTGCAGAGATGGCAACATATGGTCAGGGCAGGGCGGATTCCTCCTTCACCGATGATGAGATTCCATTCTAAAAGGGGATACCCATGCACACAAGTTCTGTTCCAAGCGCCAAAGACCGCAAGGGTGCGGATGTCGTCGTCGTTCCTGTTTGGGGCGATAAAAAGAAGCCGTATCTTGCCTGTGAGACAAAAGAGTTCGACGCTTTGATCAAATTTCCTTTGCAAGAAGGGGATTTTATAGGCAAAGAGGGCGAGACCCTTCTTTTATATCGAGGGGCGGGCAAAGAAAAAAGGGTCTTGCTGCTTGGCCTCGGTTCCAAAAAACCCTGTTTGCCCGATACTGTCCGCAGAGCTTATGCCTCGAGTGTGAAAGCGCTCCGCGCAAAAAAATTAAAAAGCGCCAATTTCTTTTTGCCAGAGACTGATCTCATGGGTCGCGACATGCTGGGATGTGCAGTGTTCGAGGGTGTATTGATGGCAAGTTATACCTTTGATCAGCTCAAAGGGGATACCGCCAAAGAAGAAAACCATTGCTCCTTGGAAAAGGCTTGCTTTTGCGGGCTGGATAAAAAAGATGCTGCTTTACTTAAAAAAACAGCAACAGTGATCCAGTCTGTCAACTTTGTTCGGGATCTGGTCAATGGCAATGCCGATGATATTCAGGTCGATCGGTTGAAAGAGCTCGCCAAAGAGTTGGAAAAAAAACATGCTTCCATCAAGACAACAATCCTTGATAAAAAGGCATTAGAAAAAGAGAAGATGGGACTTATTCTAGCTGTTGGAAAAGCAGCAACTAGAGATCCTGCGCTCATCATCCTTGAATATAAGGGCGATCCCAGTTCCAAAGAAAAAATTGCCGTCGTTGGCAAAGGGATCACTTATGATACCGGAGGCCTAAATCTAAAAGTCGGCGTAGGGATGGAAACGATGAAATGCGATATGGCAGGCGCTGCCGTCGCTATTGGCATTGCTAGAGCTGCAGCCGAGCTGAAACTAAAGGTCAACCTCATCAGTGTGCTTGCTGTCGCCGAAAATGCGATCGGTCCTGAGAGCTATAAACCTGGCGATGTTTTCCGCAGTAGATCCGGTAAAACCGTGGAAATTTCTAACACCGATGCAGAAGGACGTCTTGTTCTTGCAGATGCTGTTAATTATACAGAAGACACTTACGCTCCCACCCAAATCATCGATCTAGCGACGCTTACCGGAGGCATTGTGGTGGCGCTTGGAGAAGAGGCAACAGGTCTATTTTCTAATGATGAGCATTTGGCCAAGGCGTTAGAGCAATCGGGCGAGAGGACGCATGAGAGAATGTGGCGCCTTCCGATTTATCCCGAGTATAAGGAGTACATAAAATCTTCCATCGCAGACATCAAGAATGCAGGCCCTCGCAAGGCAAGCGCAGGATCTGGAGCGATCTTTATTCAGCAATTTGTGAAATCGACACCCTGGGCCCATCTCGATATCGCAGGCACAGCTTACTTGTCTGATGCAAAGGGGTATCACACAACGCCAGCTACAGGTGTAGGGATTCGTCTTCTCGTCGATTTCTTCGAGCATCGCAATGTCAAATAAATATTCCTGGCGCGTCTCCAAAAAACAAGCGGGGATGCGCCTTCTGCAATTTTTGCGCGAAAATTGCCCAGAAGCGCCATCGGTCAAGGCGATTAAGCGTTTCATCGATGGTAAATTTTGTACGGTAAATGATCGGACAGAGACCTTTTCTTCTTTTGCCCTTTCTGAAGGGGATAAGGTGACTCTGAAAATGGCAGCGCTTGAAAAGCAGGAAAAAATCCAAGCTGTCAAGGTGCCCATTCTTCACGAAGATAAAGAACTGCTCATCGTAAATAAGCCCGCGGGTCTTGTCTGTGATGACAAATCGCTAAAAGCTTGTTTTTCTAAGCACAAAGTTACCCTTGTTCATCGCTTAGACAAGGAAACTTCTGGAGTTCTCATTCTAGCAAAATCTCAAGCTGCAAAAGAAAAGATGGCAGCGCTTTTCAAAGAGCGCTCGGTGCATAAACTCTACTTGGCCATTGTGGATGGCTCCTTAGCAAAAGGGGAAGGAACCATCGACAACCATCTTGGCAAAAAACATGGTTATCAGGGGCAGACGATTTATGGTGCTGTGGATGCAAAGAAAGGACAGAGAGCAATTACCCACTGGAAGTGTCTCAATAAAGGGCGCAGCGCCAGCGTTGTCTGTTGCGAGCCTTATACAGGAAGGACGCATCAGCTTCGTGTCCATTTGAGCGGAATGGGCCATCCCATCCTTGGGGACTCGCAATATGGCAAGACATTCGTTTGCCATCTTCGGCCGCAGCGCAACTTGCTGCATGCGTACTCGATTGCTTTCAAGCATCCCACGACGGGAAAACAGATCAAAGTGATTGCTCCGATTCCCGCCGACTTTAAAGCAGCCTTAGATGCTTTGAAATTGAGCCTCAAGAGTTCGTAATCAGTCTATTAGAGACGCTTCCCGGCATTGACTTCGTAGGTATCTAATAGGTTTCTAGCTTTTTTTAAATTGCTACTTGCGAGTTGAGCAATCCTTTTAAAATGAAGTTCGCATACAACTTGAATCTTACCGCCGTCTTGTTCTTTGAAGTTTTCTAAGGTGATTTGCGTATTTTTTAATTGTTCAGAGTTTGCGATAGCATTTTTCATGACTATGCTAAAAGCTTGTCCTGTTTTCTCAGAATACATTTGAAATATATCAAAGCGTTCTTTGTTGTATTCTGAAATTAAGATCTCATCTAATTCAGGGAAGGTATTTCCATCAGGATTAAGGCCTAAAGAAGTGCATTTGGGGAAATCAAAGCTCTCTTCTACACAAATCATATTAAAGCCCGCTACTTCGCCTTTGATAAATTTGAAAAGGTAGGTTCCAGCATTTTGGACGTAAACTACATCTCCCTTTTTGATATCGGAAGCAGATGCATTTTTTATCACCATGTAATTCCTTAGCTTCCCAATGGGATTACGATCATCATTACCTATGATTAAGGGAGTTTTGGTATTAGCTGCAAAAAGAGCGTTAAATTTGTCATCGCCTAAGACGGCTTTGATGGCGCAATATTGAGCGATTTGACAGACCTCACCACAACCAAGCAAACTTAAGCCTTCTTTGGCTTCACGGAGAGCGTCAGAGGGAAGAACATTGTTTTTTATGACAAAACAACACACTTTTTTCCCAGAAACGCTATTGTTTTCTGGAATTGGATCAAAGTGTTTATGAGAGAGGTAACCGTTAAAAAACGAGTTTTTGTTTTTGAACCAATCGATTCTTGCAGTTTGATTACGTTCGCCTAACGCTTTGAAATATTCTTCCATGTAGAATATTCCCTTGGCTAATTGTTCAATGCTATCTTTGTGATCGATCCTATTTTTGTTATCCGCTGCAATTTCCTTAATAGTAGTAACGGTTGTTTCTACTAAGAGCTCGTGTACCTGATTGTCATTAAGGCGACAGTTCTGGTTTGATTTTGAAGTTGATATTGCTGACGTCATTGTTTTACTCCGTTTTTATAGTTATTTATTTTTAATATATATTATATGTTTTATTTCTGATATTTACAATGTATAATAATAACTTTAATTTATTAAATGCTTATAATTTTAATCATTGATTATTAATGACTTATGTATTAAATCAAGCGATTTTAATTATGTTTATGATAATGCTTTTAATTTAGTTTTTAATGTTATATAATATTATTAATTAATAAGAGGTAATTATGAGTATTAGAATCAATGAGAAACAGCCCACGCCTAAGGTAACCCACTCACAAGCAGAGCTTGAGAAAGAGGAGGAGGTCCTTGGTGCGGAGCAGCAAGAGAGTCCTCCAGTCCCAGTGGTCAACGAAAAAGAGCCAATCCCCTTGGAGACGTCTGTTGTAGAGGTAAAGCAGGCTCCTTTAGAGGCCTGTGAGGCAAAAAATTTAATCTCTATTTTAGATCGTATTTATCCAATTTCTGGAAAAAATGGAGCTCCAGAGAAGCAGATCTACCTCCTGAAGTTTTTGAGGGATCTTCAAAAACGGCTGGAATCAGAAAAATGCTTTGTAAGTATTAAATTAATAGGCAGTGCCGTTGGACATATTCTGAATCCTGAGCAAACTAATTATAATGACCTGGATTTTCTCATCCAAATCGAGATGCCTCTCGAATCCAAATTTCTAACTAATATCTCCTATAGTGATAGTTATATTAAAGGTCAGGTCCAAAGTTATTGTAACTACACAAAGAATATCATTGCGTCTTGTTTGGCTGCCCAGTTTGAGGAATCTCAAATCTATTTAAATGGGAGAATAGCAAATGAATGTGCTAAGTCAGATCTAGACAGGATGGAAAGCGGCTATTTCAATCAAGGAAAACAGGTAGTTATCAACCTTCCAATCAATCGAGAAAATCTGACACGTCCCTCTGCGAATCGCTGCTCGATCATTAAATTAGACGCTCTTGAGTTTAAAACGGTGATTGATATCTGCGTGACAAATGAAACGAAGAGAGAGGTGATTCCTGGACTTAAGAATCCATCCGCTTTTGATCGCGATGATTTGAGCATCAACCTGACACCCCTTTTAAAGGCGGAAACTAGTCAGGAGAAGATCTCATTAGAGGTTTGTTCTAAAGATGTCTCCATCAATAAGGCAAAGGAAGAACTCAAATCAAAAAAACTATGCACTTCTCGCCCTAGTGGCGATAAATGTCTTAAAGGGAATGATAACATCACCTTTAAAGGTTGCCATTATCCCGATGATGAGACTAATCGAGAGATTTTCACCCAGTGTCTTCAAGATTCAGAGCGACTGATTCCTTTGGATAAATTAAGACACCGCTTTGAAGAATATCTTAGGACGGAACCATTTGCCGTCCTCTGCGCTCTTTGCAACTTTTGTATTAACGGGGTTAATTTGGGGGTGGATTTTGTGACCCCGCAGTCATTCCATGAACTTTTTATTGAACTCTTCCCAACGCTAAAAGACAAACCCAGTGACCTTTTGTTCTGCTGGTGCGAGCTTGCCATTTTTCTCGCTACAAATCATGACCCCGATGCACCAGTTTTGTCCATTCCCAAACAAAGCTACTATCTGGTAAAGCCAAAACGTCCATTGGATTTATTGATGAAGTTTGTGCAGCTGCTGCAGAAATATCCAGAAATTTCCTTCAAAAAACTTCCCTTTTGCATCATAAAAATCGACAGAATGGAGCAGCTGTTTTTAGAAATGAAATCGCGCTTAGATGGCAAGGATTTGGCTGCTTTTGCCCAAGTTGTTTTCAATAGCATTCAAACGCTTAGCTCATCGCATCACGATATGGCAATTAGCCTTTGGTCTTATGCTGACAGGGAGCAGATATTTTCTGCTGTGGAAGAACTGGAGACGGTGGCTTGTTTGGAAAGAGGGGAATCATTCTCTCATTTGACTACAAAACAGCTCACCTCTCTTCTTGACAACCTCCTATTCCACTTGAGCTATGTGACTAAAAAACTTTCCACTGAGGAACTAGCTCAAGCAGAATCTTTTAACGCTTTGCTTCTATCCCTTGTCAAAGAATTGTGCTCTAGAGATTTGAGCTTGAAAGAGCTTAAATATATCCAAAAACTATGTGAGGAAATCGCTCCTCTTCCAGCGGACATTAAGGAAAAAATCACAGGGTATTCTCTCCACGCTTTTGCAAGAGCAGCGTCTAAGGGGCTTGAGGGACAAGAGAGGGAAGTGACCCTCGAGATGATCCAAGAGATGGTAAAAATTTGCCCGGTTAATGAGCACCTTTCTAATCCTTTTAATGGGCTGCTTCTATCTCTTGTCAATGAATTGTGCGGCAAAAATTTGAGCTTGGAAGAGCTTAAATATATCCAAAAACTGTTTGTGGAAATCGCTCCTGTTGCAGAGGACATTAAGGTAAAAATCACAGAGTGCTGTCTGGATGCTTTTGTGAAATTGGCATCTCAGGGAGCAGCGGAAGAAGAAAGAGAGATTATTCTTGAAATGCTTAAAGAGATGGTAAAAATCAACCCGAACAATGCTTGCCTCTCCAAGCTTTTTTCCGATTTGATTTGCACGCATCCTCAATTAGAGCGTGCCGAGGCTCTTCTAGTAGAGGCCATGGATAGTAAGATACTGACTCAAGAGACTCCCTTGGCATTAATCCATGCGTATTTCTCTATCTTCAAGCGACTCATAGGGGCAAAATCTGAAAAAACACCCCAGTTTGTAGAATTTGCTCTGCAAAGCCATGCCATCATGCAGGTACTGCTCAATCCACAAACAGGCAATCTAAGCGAAGAAATTCTGCTGCTCATCCATCTCTGCGGCCCTCTGGTGTCAGATAGCAATGCAGCCCAGCTCATCTACTTATGCAAACGCTATTTTACCCATCTTTCTACTTTCACACCGGAAGAAAAAAAACAGCTCGAGATGCTTAAAATACTCTTAAAAGTCCTTCCCAAGCTTACTACAGTTTCTATGTGCCAAGAACTCATCAAAGAAACCCAATCGTTTTTTGGGAAAGACGGTTTAAAGCTGCACAAGCTTTTTGAAGATACTAACACTTTAAGCTTACCTATTAGCCAGATTTATCTGATCTGTATTCAAGAAATCCTCTCTTCTGCTCCCAAATCTGCCCTTAAACTTTGGAACCATGCTGAAAGAGAGCTGGTTTTTGCAAATTCCGCTGTTGATCAATTGGAAGCTTTTGCATGTATCCAGGGAGTGAAATCCCTCGATCTTCTCAATAAAAACCAGCTCATCGCTCTTTTCAATAAGATGGTGGAGCGTCTAGGCGGGTTGCACCAAGGACTCAATCAAGAGAGTGCTCAAAAGCTTGTCTCTTTCCATGCTCTGCTACAGTGCATCGCTAGCAAGCTGATCCAAACAAGTGGAAGTTTAGATGATCTTAGAGCGATGCAGAAGCTGTTAGACGGCATCTTTAGCTTTGAGTGCGTCTCTATCAGTTTGAAAGAAGAGATAGCAGATAAGTGCTGTGATATTTTTATGAAGCTGCCTGCTAAAAAGCTAAAGAAAAAAGAGCAAGACTGCGTCATCCCAGCAATCCTTAAATGGCTACTGGAATTGGGATCTAAAAACACTGCTCAAAAGATTGCCTCTTATTTAATAGATCACAAAGAGGGTATTACCCTTTCTAAGAGCTTCCTTAAAATCCCTTCCTTTACATCTGCTCTTGTGCAGGTGATACAGAACTATCCTCTAGAGAAGAATTTGGAATGGTTTACGCTTCTGCATAAAGGAAAAATTTTGCATTCGAATGATCCAGATTCTCTGAAATGCTGCAGCAGACTGCTCACACAGTGGAATCAAAAACCGAGTGAAAAGCAGCTTCAGGAAATTCTTCCCGCCCTTCAGCTTGTAAAAAGTGTATTGCAAACAAAGTCTGAGCAGGGAATTAGCTCAGAGCTTAAGGATCAGGCATTAAATTGTTACACAGATTTTATCCAAAGCTGCATCGCAAGTAATCATCTCCAGTTGCACGAGCAAGCAGAAAACGCCCTTAAAAAAGAAATTCATTTGATCCCTGCTTCTAAGAAGCTCAGCTTTTTTACGGACTTGATCTGTGCTCATAAAAAGCCCGTTCAAGCAGAGGCCCTTTTGACAGAGGCCATTAAGCAAAAGATCCTGAGTGAAAATACACCGCAAGAATTGATCCAAGCGTACCTTGCAGTCCTGAAAGGGTTGAGCAGTGGAGATTCTAAAAAAGTCGTGCAGTTTATAGAACGAGCCTTGAAGGATACTGCGTTGATGCACTCAATGTTAGCCTCTGAGAGCAAAAGTGCGAATGGAATGATTCTTTTATTTATAAGCCAGTGGGTACCGTCACCTGCTACTAGCAATCATCTATTCTCCTTATTCAAATGGCTCTGTGCAAATAGAGAAAGGAAAAAAGACTCCGATTTTGATGTGATGGTTACTAAATATACGGATCGTATGTTTGATCAGTTGCTTAAGGACAGAAAATTGACTTATAAAGAATTGATCCCTTTGCTTGAGGTATTCTTAGAGAAAGAGAACCTGATCTTTTTTAAGAAGAATCCCATCCCACAGATGCCGGAAAAGTTAACTGTTATTGTGGATCAGGTGACTCCATACCTCTTGGAATTCATCCAAGAAAATTACAATAACCCGTCTCAAAGAGACGAATGCGTGAAGAATTTAGAGATCATGTTATCCTATAAAAAGCTCGGCGTGATAGAGGATTGTCTTCATAACGTGAAATTGGAAACTTATAAAGCGATGGTGTTATTAGATGATCTTCAAGGAGCCGCAAACTTTCTGCAAAAAGAAACTCAACCTGCACTGCGTATTATATACTTGAAGGAAGTGGTTAATCAGTGCTGTAATTATTATAATAAAATACAACTTCTCCATTCTTCCAAAGGAGCAGGAATTCTCAAAATGGTCGAGGGGTTTATTGAACCTGTGCTGTACAAGTTTATCCCCGATTTTGATGTTACTTTTTCATGCATCTGCAAAGTGATTGAAAGTTCAGCTGGGGCCTCTGAAGATAATTATGCTTACGTTGAGCGCCTTTTCAAAAAGCTCGAGGGCTTTTTAAAATCGGATTCAAATAAATTAACAAATCTTAAAGAGAGCTATAAGAAGCTCCTTTTGACTCTCAGCCTCCATCCACATTTTGCCTCATTCGATGGGTACTTAGAATTCATGGAACCGATGATCATCTATGTGACACAAAATAGGATCGTTATTGACGTGGAGTTTATTGAAACCATCCAAAAGAATATTGCGCAGGTTCAGTCACAAGAGCGGAAAAATGAAGGTTTTTAGGGTGAATCATTATCATTCACCCCCTATCCCAGTAATAGGTTCTATAGTCTCTTAGAGAGAATTCAAATGACGCATCTTGTTGAGCTTTTTCACAAGCAGCATCAGGATGAGCCCTGCAATGAATGAGATCGCCACAAAAATCCCAAAGAAGCTGCTCATCGTTTTTAGCATCGACATCAGCGGTGCAATGGCTCCGCCAAAGTAAAACCCAAATCCAATGCACAGATACCACACACCGACAAGCAAGGCGGTAAAGCGTCTTGGGGAGAGGTGAGTGATCAGTGAGAGGCCAATCGGGATAAACAGCATTTCGCCGATCGCCATGAAGAAGTAAGCGGTGAACAAATAGAAAGGGCTGATGGCAGCGGTGATTGCTCCTGAAGGAATTTGTGAAGCACCGATCGCCATGATCGCAAAGCATATCCCCATTGAAATGAGGCTTAATGAGGCTTTAAGCGGAGGAGAGGGGTCCATTTTGCGTTTTGTGAGATAGGTGTAGAGTTTGGCAAGCGGGATAGCCAAGATAATGAGGTAAAGACTTTCAGAGGAGACGAGCCATGTTGTTGGCATCGTAAAGCCGAACTCGCTGCGGTTTGTGAAGCTTTGCGCAAACAGGTTCATGGAAGATCCGCCCTGGTTATACGCCATCCAAAAGAGGATGGAGAAGAACGAGAGGATGCAGATCACCCAGATCCGTTTTTTCTCATGCGGATGCATCACAGGCTTTTTCTTTTGCGATCCCTTGATCGTTGATGGAGAAATCTTGTTCAAATCAATTGTCTTAAGCGCTTTCTTAAAGGAAAATAATCCGCATAATTGAATGAGTCCCGCTAGAAAGAAGGCCCCATGCCAGCTGATGTTTTGACCAATGGCTCCGAGAATAATCATGGCAAGGAAGCTGCCGATGTTCACGGCTGCATAATAGATGGAAAATCCAGAATCACGAAGGTTGTGCTGGGTATGGTAGAGGCTTCCCAAAATGGCGTAGATGCTCGGTGTGAAAACCCCTGTGCCGAGAGCGATGAGGACAAGACCCGCGTAGACGATCGGCATCATTCCTGTGGTCATCAGAAAGCAGCCAAGAGCTGTCGATAACATCCCCCAAACCACCGGCATTTTGTAATTCATTCGGTCTGCGATTAATCCACCGAGCAGCGGAAGGATAAAGGCGGCTCCCGTAAAGATACCGAAGAGTTGATCCGCAGCAAAGTCGGTGAATTTTTGGTAGCCAACTAAATAAAGCACCAAGAGATAGGCAATGCCGTAAAAGGCAAATCGCTGGCACATTTCTGTCAGCGACAGCCAGTACATCTCTTTAGGTTGTTTTAAGGAAAAAAAGGATTTTGCCATGCAAGCCTCAAGCATAATGTAAACTATTAATTTGAAACTTAGCAGTTTTATCGAGTTTTGGCTATCCTTTTTTTTATGAATGCAGGTACACCTCGCTCTATTTTGATTGTGAAAACGTCTGCCATCGGAGATGTCATCCAGACCTTTGATGCGCTGGAGTACTTGCGCACAAAATTTCCGGACGCTCGCATCGATTGGGTAGTGGAGCAGGGGATTGCCCCCCTTTTAAGGGCTCATCCGATGATCGATCATGTGATCGAGATCAAGAGCAAAGCGTGGCGAAGATCGCTTTTTCAAAAGACGACACGAGAGGAATTGCGCCATTTTTCCTCCCAGCTTAAAGCGACAACTTATGATGTGCTTTTCGATCTGCAAGGCAATGCCAAATCCGCAGCTGTGACTTCTTGCGCCAAGGCCAAGGCCAAGGTAGGGTTTGGTTGGAATAGCGTGCGTGAAAAGTGCAATCTTCTCGTCACTAATCAACGCTTTAATTTACCCCTAGGGATCAATATCCGGCTCAAGTACCTAGGGCTTGTAAAAAAATACTTCAGCGATTTTGAGTCCTTTGAAGCTAAAGGGGTTAGGTTAAACCTTTCAGAAGAGGAAATAAACCGCCTAGGATCCCTGATCCCAAAAAATCAGGGTAACCCTTTGCTCATGGTCTGTTTTGGCTCTAAATGGCCGAATAAACGGCTGGATGAGGGGACTTTGACCTCTCTTTTAGAAAAGATCGCTGCAGACTCTTCCCCAAGTTTTTATTTTATTTTTGGGGATGAGGAGGAAAGGCGGTTTGCAGAGAAGCTCGCGAATCACTTTGGCGACTGCTCGCAACTTGTGGGGAATTTGAGTTTGCCTCTTTGGCAGGGGCTGATGTGGGAGATGGATGGAGTGATTGCGGTGGATTCCGCAGCGCTGCATCTTTGTGGAACTACCCAGACGCCTTCATTGAGTGTTTTTGGTCCCTCGCTTGCTTCAGCGTATAAGCCGATGGAAGAAAGACACGCCCATATTCAGGGAGCTTGTCCCTATGAGAAGACATTTTCTTCTAGGTGCCCCCTACTACGGACTTGCTCGACAGGAGCTTGCATCCGCAACCTTCCTGTCGATACTCTTTTCGAGGGTTATCTCTGCTGGAAAGAAGCATTCATGCTGGGACCTTAGGAATTTAGCCCGCTACCAGTTTTCAGGTGATGATCCCCAAAATTTTTCAAAAAAGGTAGTAAGAGCATCTGATTCACGGCGCCAATGTAGTTATGGCGCTGATAGAGCGCATCGAAGAATTGCTGCATTTTTGTTCTGGCTCTATGGAAAGCGATGTCTTTGATTCCATCGATGACCCATTGCATGTCAAAGCGATTGATCGTCCAAATCGGGATATTTTGTTGTGTTTGGGCCCAACGGTCTATGTTTTCTGCTTGAATAGCAGCTTCTTTTGCGAGTTTTCTGACAGAGTCTTTATTGTCTGCGTAGCTTGCAGTAGCGCTTTCGATTGCCGATTGAAGTTGCTGATGGAACATTTCTCCAGTTCTTCGGAAAAGTTCTAGCTGCGCATTCATCTCTTGCGCATTTTTTGTAGAAAGCTCGTTGGTAGAATTAGAGAATCGATCCGCAATTGTTGCTACTTGCATAGAGGTGGTTGATTGCATGAATAGATTAAGCTCACGGATAAGTCTGTTTTTTTGCTGCGCATTGGGGAGAGTGTGTAGCAAGTTGAAAAGATCTTTTTCACGACTTTTGAGTGTGGGAGAGGGAGGAAATCCTATTGACCTTATTTTCTCTTGGCGCAGTAAGTTATATTGGAGCTCGGCCCTGCGAAGAATCTCATTGGAAAGATGCAGGTTGTCGATGACATCAAACGTCTTATTCAACTCTTCTACTTTGCTTTGAATCTGTTCTCTCAGCTGATTTGAGCAGGGATGATGCCTCAAAGGAGTCAAGCTATTTTTGAAGAGGGAAAGTTGTGTTTTGCAAAAGAGGATGTCATCGGAAGAAAGAGGGAGGTTTTGCAATTTATCGGTTAAAGCATTTTGGGCATTAAAGCAACTATAGAGAACTTGATAAAGGAGTTCATCAGCATTTACCGATTCATCGAAAGCTGTTTTCATGCGATTTAACAGTTCCGTAAGAGTTTGGCATTGGGTGGAAAGTTCGCGAGAGGAATCGTTCAACTTATATTTCGTTTCTGAGTTGAGGTTGCGATTGCCGTCTGCTTTGCTAAGTGCATCGACGCGGTCTGAGTTGTATTTTGACGAGGTGTCGATCAAGGCGAAGACTTTGCTTCGCAGAGCTTCTCCAGAGAGATGTCGATCGGTGGCAATTTCATTAGCCTGATTTGTCAGTTGCTCTGCAAATTGATGGCTTTGGTTTTTCAAAGTGGTGACGAATTGCGAGATGGTTCTTTTTTCTTTGTCTTTGGTGAAATCGACATTTTCACCGATGGCATGGAAAATGGCCATCTCGAGGATTTGATCGCTCAAATCGCGGATCCCTCTTTCTATCGCAGCAAAATCTTCATCGGAGACAGGCTGCTCTTCATCGAAGACGCTATTGGCAATTTGCAGTCCGTTGTAGAGCATTTCATGCATTTCCTCTTCTTTAGTCAAAGTTTCGAAAGCAATCGAAATCGTTTGGACAATGGACGGCATGAGTTCGGGTAGAAAGGTATCTTCGAGTTCATGTTCTCCTCGATTGCGAAGAGGTCCCTGCTTTTCAAGAAATCGGCGCAAACTATCTTTTGTTCCATATTGGCATTTATTAAGAACCTCATGGATGTAGTGAACAAGGCCTTCGATTTGGACGGTTTTAATGTTTGTGTTGCGGCTTTTTACTTCTCCGCTTAATGTTTCTTCATTATTTAGGTCTTCTTGAAGAATTTGCAGGACCTTTTGCATTTGACGGAAGATCAAGCACTGCATTTTGTAAGAAGAGGGGGTGTTGCGGCGGAGGGAATCGATTGTTTTTTCTGCAAAATCTTTGAGCGTAGGGGTATAGGAAACTGCGATTTTTGTTCCTAACTTGAGGACTTGATTGCCGACCCATTGGGGGACAAAAACGATGGCCTGCAAGGTGTAGTTGCAGACTGTGCTGAGAACTTTGATGACAGGATTGAGGAAGGAAAAGGAGGAGTCTGAGGGAATTTCTACGTTGAAATGCTCATCGATCGTTTCACTCCATGTGATATTGGGTCCAAAGGTGTCGAGAGCCGTTTTCGCAACAGCAGCGTAGAGTTCTTGTTGGGAGAGTCCGCCGTTGCGCTCGGGCATTTTCAATGCTTCTTCCATCAGCACTTTGATATCTCTACTCTGAGAGGAGGGACTAAAGGCAACATTGTTAAATGCTCCGCTAAGCTCTGCCAACCAATTTCGGGCAAGATCGATCAAAACCTCGTCTTTAGTTGCTCGAGAAGAGGAGTTCGGTTTCATCCAGTCCATGACCTTTTTGTTCATATTGTCCATCATGGAATGCACATAGAATCTTGAAAGGGGATGGAGGATATCGTAGAGTCTTTTGGCCAGCCATTTCATGATAAAATTCATATTTTCTCCATCGATTTTATCAAAAAGCCTTTTACGGAAGGCAGAGGTGAGATCGCCGTCCAATGGATCGGATGTTGAGCGGTAGATTTCAGAATAAAAGGAGGAAGAGACGCTGAGGCCGCAGAATTTTTCCACGACAAATTGAGCAGGTCCATAAGAAGTAGAACGCATTTTGAGCCGCTCCATCTGAGCATTAAGCATCTCAGGGGTTACTTGAGAAGCATGCCTATTTGCAAAGGGCTGCAGAATATTTTGATGGGAGTTGATGTTGTTAAGAAAGCCCGGAATTGCCGAAGCATGATTGCGCACGGAGCTTAAAGGAAGACGTAAGCTTTGAAAGTAAATTTGCTGGCTCTGCATAAAGCCGAACGCATCACCCACAATATCTGTGACGGCTCCCAAGGAATTGAGTGCTTCTGGATTTTGCAGACGTTGAATCAAGGGATTGATCGTTTGCAGCAAATGGGGATATTCTTTTTTTTCTATAATATGATCGCGGATGCTCTCTAAAACATAGCGCATGAGCCTTGCGAGCTGATTAGCTGCAAAACGGGCTGCGCCATCTCCGGTGGAAGATAGAATCGAGCTAAACAGGCCTTGGCCAGAATTTAAGATGTTTCCTATGGAGATAGCGGCAGGGGATGAAGTGGTTTGAGGAGAGGTCGTCGTTGTAGAAGTTGTTGTCGTGATGGGTTGTACGTAGGTTGTCGATGTTGTGGTCGTTGTCGATGTCGATGATGCTGTTGTCACAGGTTGAATGGTTGTCGTCGATGTCGTAGTTGAGGTCTGAGAAGAAGAGGAAACCGGCATCAACGTTGTTGAGGTCGATGATGCTGTTGTTACGGGTTGAATGGTTGCCGTCGTTGTAAGAGAGGACAGTGCAGTTGCTGTGACAGGTAGAACGACTGTGGTAGGTAGCGATGGTGAGAGTGGTGTCTGGGATGAGAAAATTCCCTGGAACGCTTTATTCACCTGCATCTTGATCTCATCTACGCACTCGGGGATGACACGGCTTTTAATGAGCGATACAGGCCCTTCATAGATCTCAGAGATCCCTTTTAAAATCTCCGCTGTGACTTGGAGATGTTGCACGGCTTCAGGTTGGATCACTAGCTCCAGTTGCTCGTCTTTTTTGGAAAGAGTAACCATCTTGTCGAGAGTGCTCTTTAAAGAAAGAACAGCATCGATCCCTTCTTTACTGATCCGTCCTTTGGAATATTTGAGGATATCCTCGGCTTGTAATCCCTCTATGAGCTGCTTGATGGTATCGAGATCTTCTAAAGAAGGCTGGGTTAAGAAAGCCTGGATATGGGTTTGGAGATCTTGATAGTTTTTAGGAAGTGCCTGGAGGAGTGCATCGACAACGACATCCCGCGCGCGTTGTGTGAATTCATCCTTATGCTCTGCGAAGATAGCACCGCTGCGGTTTGCAGCGCCCTGCACCGCTTCTTCAGCGGTCCATCTCGGTATGAAAAAAGAGAGAGATTTTACTCCGCCCAATAGCCACGATCCTCCGTTGTAGAGCGAAGCTCCCCAGCTTGGTGGTTGTTGTTCTTTAGGTTGCTCAGTAACTAGAGTGGTTGTAGTGTTATTGAAATAGGATTGGATGGGCTTTGTCATAGTCAGACCAGGTGTAAGAGATTGAGTTTCATGGCCATGAAGTATAACCAAATGTTTTAGAATAGGGGAACAAGATTTTTAAAAAGCGGTATGTTATATTTTTCAGACTGGATTTAGCCCATTGGAGGACCACATGCACCCATTCGAATCGTTATTGCAAGTTGCTGAAAAATTACTCGGGCCCGATGGGTGCCCATGGGATTTGAAACAAACTTTCTTAAGTCTTCAACCTTATGTTTTGGAAGAAGCGCATGAGGTCATTGAAGCAGTAGATGCAGATGACGACTCTAAAATTGTTGAAGAGTTGGGGGATTTGCTCTACACGATCGTTTTTTATGGCAAATTGGCAGAGAAGAATGGACGTTTTTCTATTCTAGATATCGTCAATTGCATCAAAGAAAAGCTCATTCGGCGGCATCCTCATATTTTTGGTGGTCTGCAAGTAGAAAGCGAAGATGAGATTGTAAAGAACTGGGAAAAGATCAAGGCGGCAGAAAAGGGTGAGGCTAAATCTGCGAGCGCTTTAGATGGAATACCGCCTACCATGCCGTCTGTGGCACGAGCTCAGAAGATCATTAAACGGATGCACCGGGCAAAATCTCCGTTTATTCCTCAGAATAACCTCGGCGCTTTAACAGAAGATGAAATCGGAAATCAGATGTTGGCTCTGATCCGATGCGCTGAAGAACAGGGGATCGACGCGGAAAGCGCTCTTCGACGCTCGCTGACGCGCATCGAAGAGGCTTTTAGAAAGGGCGAATTCAAGAAGTAGCTACTGTTTACAGTCCCTTCGCACGCATTCTTTTGATATAGGGGATCAGCCCTAGGTGGTGAACAACCCCGTAGCGATAAGTTTCTTCCCTTTTCGCAAACGCTAGGCCGCCATCCATAATTCCTCGGACTCTTTTATAGATCGCTGCTGTGGGTAGCTCAGAGACCCAATTTTGTAATTGTTTGACAAATCCAATCGAAAAGTCGCTATAGACGAGCTGTTTGTTGTTTTCCTTTTCCCATTGCTGTAGTGTAGCAAGCTGTGTTTGCGCTGTTCTAATGAGATCGCAGATGGCAAGACTTTCATCTTGCGGCTTGTTTTCCTCAAGCTGTCCAGACGCTTGGATGAGGTTGTTAATCTTCGTACAATTCTCATGGAAAAACCATTTTCCATCCGTTGCTTTTTGTACAGCCAGGGTGACAGTGGTTTTAAGAAGGGTTCTGAAAGCTTCTTTGGCTCTGAGAACGTCTGTGCTATTTTTTGCAGACTCGATCCGATTGAGTTGCCCTTCCAGCTGCGCGCGAAGATGACCGTCTTCCACAAGATAGAGTTTTTGACGGATCTGGTCGATCGCATTTTCAGTTGCAGCATCTTTGGTAACCTTGATAGAAAGAAGTTCTTTTGAGATCTCAGTTTGTAATGATTGCAGGGTGACTTTTTGGCGCAGTTCTTTGATTGTTCTTGCGATGTGTTTGATCTCTTTGTTGATCTGTGTCACAGCTGCATGTTTCCAAAGAGGACTTAAGCTTCCAATTTGCTCTTCCAACTGTCCAAGCAAGGTTTCAGCTTCTGCGAAATCCGCTTCTGTTAGTTTTGTTTTTGTGTAGAGCGATCTTCCAATCTTAGAGAGGAGCTCTTGGATTTCTTTAATGTGACCCGTGCTTGCTTCTAGGTTGACAAGGCCGTTCGAGCGCGCTTTTAATTCCTTAATTGTTTTGACGAGCTCTTTAGACTGTGCCGCAATGTTTTGGTTGCGCAGAGCAACTTCAGCTTGGTTATCAGAGCCCAAACCTGCATTTTTCACATTGATTGCAAAGTCTCTTTGAGCTGTTGCATAGGCAAGTGATTCTTCTGTAATCAAGTCGATTTTGTTCTGGATCTCTGGTGAGCAGAGGTCATTGACGTCGATTTCTGCAAGCTCTAGCAGTTCGTTTAAGTTTTCTGAGGTATTTGCGAAATACTCTTGCGTACGCTCTTTGAGCATTTGGACATTTTGCTTTGTGTCTGTTTGCTGTTTTTTGCCTGAGAAATCAAGGGAGTCCTTGATTGCAGAGTCGATTGCAAAGCTGAGGATCTGCTCGCAGCGCTTTTCAATTTTGCGTTCGGCTTCTTGCTTTTTCTCTTTTGTAATTTCTTGGCCTACTTCAAAGCTGTCGTTGATGATTTTGGCAGAGTTATAGATGATCTGCTGCAATTGTTTTTCATTGATCAGCGCCTGCATTGCTGTAGCGACGATAGAGTTAATCTGAGGAATCACGTAGTCGATAGCTAGGTGATCGATTCCTTGGATGGCGTTTTCTTTAAGGAGTTTGCCTTCGATTAAGTTTTTCAGTTCATCGACACTGCCGCAGTTGCTCTTTTGCAGGATTTCGAGGAAGTTTTTAATCAGCGAGGTGAGCTGCTCCCTCTGACCTTCAGATAGTTCTGGTGTCGAAGGAAGAAGGGCAAGGAAATCAGAGCGCGCCTGATCGACTTCGCCGCGCACTGTTGCACTTAAGATCTGTTCTAATTTTTCCTCTAGCTTATTACGCAAGTCGCTATCTGGAAATGCATCGATTTTTTGCTGGATCTCTGCACGCTTTTCTTCAGGAACTTCTGCGGCTAGGTTCGCTTTCTTTGCTCGTGCAATTTCATTGATCAGAGTATCGATGTTGCCTTGAGATTGTTTGATCGTTGTATGCAGGGATGCCCATAAGATATCCAACTGGTCGCCGATCGCGCTGTTTAAAGCGTAAGCATAGCCTTCTGTATCGCGCAGGGAACCTGTGGCCGTGTCGATGAGGGAGCGTACGTTCTCTTGAGAAGAGGTGCCGGTTGCTTTCTCGATGAGCCAAAGCACAAGTTTAAGGGTTCCAAAATAAAACGCTGCCTTGATCCCGGACCCTGTGGTTTTTTCGAGGGCAATATCGATGAACCCTTTGTAGAGCTCATCTGTCTTAAAGCCGAGGTTAGCTTCTGGCTTTTCCAGTTCAGCCATGACCATTTCTTTCATGAGTTGAGTCGGAGCTGCAGGCGTGACCGTACCATCAATGTGGCTGATCCTAAGTGTATTTGTCTTTGTGGCTACAGCATTATAGGCTCCTCCAAGAATCATCAAATATCTAGTGAAGTTATCAAAGAGCTCATTACGGAGTGAGTGGAACTGCTCTCTTTTTTGTCCTTCGATGTATTTGAAGAACTCTTCAAAGTAGGCGGTAGACGCATCGGCAATGAGTTTATTCATAACACTTCCCATCACGTAAAATACGAATTTCGCGGTCAGTAGCTTAATTCCGTCGATCCCTTTGCTCTCGAGCTCCTGGAAGAATTTCTTCTCAAGAATATCCTGAGATAAAAGTCTTCTTGTTTTACCGTCTTCTCCCGTGACATTTTCCATCGATTCTGACAAAAGGCGGAAGTAGAAGTTCTCACTAAGAGGTTTTAAGCCGCAGATCTGTTCATAGATAATTTTCGTCATTAAAAAGTTAGTCGTATTGGCGATGAGCTTATCCTTTTCTTCAAAGGCAAGCGTTTTCCAATCCTGGTTATCAGAGATAGCAGGGGGTTTTCCAATCGCATCCTCTAAATCTTCTACATTATTTTGCCAGGCTTTTTCAGCGTTGATCTCTTCGTCTGTATCTATGCCAGTTCCTGGGAGGGCATAGCCATTGAAGTTAGCTTTGAGTTTAATGCCATTGCGCTGGAAAGCATCAGCTGCTTGTTCGAGTAGTCTTCCAAGCCTGCTCAAATCCACTTTTTTGCTTCCATCTTTTCCATTCAGTTCGTTCATGATTGGAACGAGAAGTTGCTTAGCGGCCATATGAGCAGCAGAGTCATCCAAGTGTCCCATAGCTTGCTCGATACCAGCTGCAATTGTGGTGCATAGCGAGGCTGCTTGCTTATCAGAAATCATTCCCCAATTCTTAGCGTAATTAATGAGGTTTGCTCCTTTGATTAGATAGCTAGCAAACGATCCTTCTGCAGAGGGATTGGGTTCTTCATCTTCGTCGTCATCGGAAGCATTACCTTTAATCATATTCACTAGGTTTTCACCGCGTTTTAAAAGACCGCTAACGGCGTCATAGCCTTTATTAAGGAACGTTGCTCCCTTCTTGTCGTAGTAGTTGCGTATGAGGCGCTCTGCTTCATTTACAGCCTGGGGTAAATCCGTAGAGAGGGGATCTTTTAAGGAGATGAGTAAATTTTGAAGGATTTTTTGCTCTCTTTTGCTCAGAGGTTGTGATGAGAAAATTTTGTCTTTTTCCGCAATCAATGTCTTCAGAAGAGGTTTGAGATCACGGCATAATCGTTTAGTCGCATTATGTCTTTTTTCTTTTATGGCTTTATTGAGCTCTTGGAGTGTGGTATTCGCATTGCTCAAGGTTTCGTTACAGGTGACTAAGGATTTAAGGCCTGCACCGATATTTAATCCATTGTTTGGATCGACCAATGTGGGTAATCCCATGGCCGCTCCTAAACCAATATAGGGTAAAGACCCGTTGGCAATCCCTGAGCCGATTAAATAAAGGGAGTTCCAAAAATTCAAATTGTCAGATAAATTTTTTCCGTAATTTTTGCATTTTGAGAAATCGACAGACCCTGATTGGTTGCTTGCGATATTATGTACGATGGCATAGAAAGGATTTAATTGACCCGCCAGATGCTCTGTCTCGAGAGCTTCTACAGCTTTTTGTTTTGCTGCAGGATTATCGATGTTTAAGATATTTTCGATCTTTGTAAAAAGAGTTTGACAGACATTTTTATCATTCAATGAAAGGGAAAGGGGACCTGAGTTAGTGATAATAAAATCTAAAATATCGTAGAGACTCTCGACATGTTCTAAAGTAAAGATAGCATCAGGGTCATTTGACAGGGCAGAAACCACCTGGTTTCCTTGGGCCAACTCTTGTGGAGGAGCACTAAATAATTTATTTGCAACAGCAGAGGTCGCTTGTGAGGCCGCGCTTTTCAGTTTACCGGCGCCCCATGCAATATTGCTTGCTGTAGAAGAGGCTGCTTGTGAAACCCCGTTTTTCAGTTTACCAGCGCCCCATGCAATATTATTTGCTGTAGAAGAGGCTGCTTGTGAGACCCCGTTTTTCAGATTAGAAGCGCCACTGGATATTCCGTTACCAATATTGCTTAATAAATTAGATCCCCAATTAAACATAATTTACCAACCATTTTTAATCGTTATTATATTGTTATATTATTTATCTTTATTATATGTTACGCTCTTTTATTTATCGGGTCAAGTGCATAATTAATTACGACATGTCTTTTATTGTTTATTATTAACAAGTGAAATTATTCTCATCTCTTGTTTTGTTTTTTACTTAAAGCGATTGAAAATTTTACTCGCTTTTAACCTTTGATTTTAGGCCTCAAATCCACCCTAGTCAAAGCAGATTTTGACCTCGCCATTCAAACTTTTAATGTACTAATTTTGGCTGCTCTTCTAAGCTATTTTTTAACTCATTTTACGAGCCTTTGCGACCGATTTTGGAGGATAAAAGAACTATGCGACATAGACTGGGGTTACTAATACTTTCTTTAGGGATGACCTGTTATACCCTTCCTTCTGAGGCCACCCCGCATGTGACCTTTTTGGGGGATTTTGTGTATATGAAGCGGACCAGCCTTCATAATCATTCTTTGGTTAAAAATCCCAATAAGAAGCAAGACCCCTGTAAGAAGTGCCCCAATCACACGGTGATTGGCACGGAAGACCTCATTCATGATTTTGATTTTGAACCGGGGTATCGGGTAGCGATGATTTATACGCCATCGGCTAGGAACTCGATTGAGGCGAATTTCATGGATCTTCAGACCTGGCACGGGGACAAAAGCGCTCATGGGAATCAGGATTTAAGCTTCCCATTTAGCCATGCGGGGTACTCCAGCGATTTCACAAATGCCGATAAAGCGCATGCTGAATATGAGAGTAGTTTTTGGGATGTGGAGCTCAATTACTGGCGCCATTTTTCAGCCTGGCCCATTAATTATGTAGATACGACGGGTAAGAATGATTCCGAAAAAGAGGATTCTTTTCAGTTTACTTTGTCCGGGGTTGCAGGATTCCGGTATTTTCATTTGGATGAGTCTTTTAAGCTGTCTATGGAGAATCCGCCTGATAAAAGCAAGTACACGATTCATACGTGGAATAAAGCCTATGGGGCCCAGGTAGGGCTTGATTTTCAGATGATACCTATGCCTTGGCTCTGCTGGGATCTTTTTGCCAAGGTAGGGATCTTTGGCAATGACACTAAGCAAAAGCAGTTTTTGGGCGATTTGGACGATGCAATTACTTTGCGCCATTCCAAGGATCACGATTGGCAGTGTGGATTCTTTACTGATGTCGCGGCTTCCATCGAATTCCGTATTCCAAAATCGTTCAGTATTCATGGAGGGTATCAAGCGATATTTATGACAGGTTTGTCGCTAGCCCCTGAGCAAGTCAGTCACGGTACGGATTCGGATGCAGGGAAAAAAGACCGAGTGAACGGCAATGCGATCATTCACGGGCTGTTTGTGGGTCTGTCTTTGAGTTTTTAATGGGACAAAAAAAAGCCGGAGATGACTTGCAGCACGTCACTGCATCCTTAAGGCTGCTACCTTCCGGTCCTGACCTGGTTCGGATCGTGCCGTTCTATAAGGTCCCCGGCAAAGGGGACATGTTATCATTTTTTAAGATTCCCTGTAAGCTTAAAGAAAGTTTTATTATTTCCTTGTTGACATCTCTCCATTGGACAGCTATTTAGAAGAGAAGAACATTTTTTAATAGCTTGTTTTATGGTACCACTTTCCCAGTTTCTAGCAGTACTAGTAGCCTGTTTCTTGCTCGTTCATACATCCCCCCTCCAAGCTGATACCGCCTATGCACAGCTTTCTAGCATGCTAGATCAGATTCCAACATCTGCAGCGGGGACTCCCGTAATCATGGAAATTGTGCATGAGCTGAAGAATGTGGAGTTGAATGCGAAGAAGGATGGTGTTATTGCCAAAGAAGCGGGATACTATTTTATCCTCGCATCTGCGCAAATTGGGTCCTTGCGCCAAAATGCTCTTGGAGTTTTAGATCTGTGGTTTGTTATCAATGGGGAGATGATTGTTAATTCCAATGCACAGGAATCGCTGGGTAAAATCAAATGGACAGGATTGATCATCTCCCAGCAAATGGTTTACCTTAATGCGGGAGATACGCTGTCCCTTTATTTTTCTACAAGCAAGCCAAAACTAGGACTTGTGCATCTGTGTCCAGAGAACGAGCCTGCAATTCCTAGTTTTCTCTTTTCGATGTTCAAAATTAAATCTAAATCCACTTCAGAGAAGGAAATGAAATGATCCGCTATTTGTTATTTCTCATTGCAGCGAGTGTGTCTGTCTATGGAGAGGAGACCGCGTTTGCACAGCTATCTAGTATCAGTACGCAGATCCCGCCTACAAATCAATCCGCCTCTTTGTTCGCCGAAACCGTGGATATGATTCAAAATTTTGACCTCAACGCCAAGAAAGATAAGTTAACTGCTAAGGTAGAGGGAGTTTATTTTATCATAGCCTCAGGGCAATGCGCTTCTTTAAATAAGGCGTCGACGGGGTATTTAGATATATGGTTTGTGAAGAACTCCAAACCTATTCCGAATTCTAATTGCCGGTTATCTGTCGATCGACCGATTTCAACGACTGTCTTGATCACTCAATTTTTGGTATCCCTCTCGCCAGGAGATACGATTGGAACAGATTTTTCCGCTAGTGCTCCAAACTTGGGCTTTATGTTTACACAGCCTGATAATGAACCTGCGAATACAAGCTTTTTCTTCTCTATTTTTAAAGTGGATTAATGAATTTTTTTAAATCGATACTACACTACTTCAGAAAGATACAAATTCGTATCGTCACTATCTTCTTCCTTCTGATTGGTGCATCTTGTTTGTTTATCATTTATTATAATTATAATAGGAGCTACGAAAGCATTCATAGCATTTCCGATGAGATGATCGAGCAGGTAAGTGATAACCTGATAGGAAAAATCGCCGCTCTGACTAATCGGACGGAAGATATTGCTGAGGTTACAAGAGGAGCAATCGGCCTTCATGGAGATTTTGCCGTTGAAATTCCTGAATTGGTCTCTTATTTGCTCAATCTGCTTAAGAGCTGTCCAACCGTATATAGTGTAGGAATTGCGACAGTCGATGGATATTATCTTTCTGCGATCGATCTAACATTTTCTAAATTCAATCACTATTACGCTGACCAAGAGAAGGAGTTGCCAAGCGGTTGTAAATATGCGACCCGACTGATCAATATGAATTGTTCTCCTTCCACTGAGGATTGGCAATATCTTGGAACAGATGGAAGTGTGCTTGCTACAGAATTGCTGAAACCAGCTTCTTATGTGGCTCAAACAGACCCCTGGTTTACCGATGTGAAAGGGTGGCCGGCGCGCAGTTGGGAAAATTCGATTTTGCCGCGAGGGATCACAAAATACCGCTCTTTGGAAGAACCTGGGATCACTTACTCTATCCCTTACTTTAAAGCAGACAAGTCCTTTTATGCTCTCGTTGGAGTGAATATCTCCCTCCAATTTCTCTCGAGTTACATCGCTCACCAGCAGATCGGTCAGTCAGGGAAGGCATTTGTGTTGGATGAGGAGGGCCGCCTTCTCATTCCTACGCAAAAGGATATGGATCCATCCTTCTTAAAATTGTCGGAAGAGCTAATTCCTGCTGTTTATCAGAACTTCCAAAAAAATGCGGATCAGAACTTCTTCTTAACATTGGGATCTACGGAATACATTATTTATGTGCAGGAGTTTCCGATCTCCCTTGCCAACGACTGGACGATTGTGATCGCTGTGCCCTTTACAGATTTTTTTGGCGGCATCATTAAAACTCAGCACGATACGATTATCATCTCTTTTGGGATCCTTCTTATTTTCTCGCTGTTGATCTATTTTTTCTCCAAACGGATTTCTGTGCCCATTATTCAGCTTTCAAGAGAGGTCGATAAGATCAAGCATTTTGATTTTCAAGAGCAACTCTCTTTGAAGTCAAAGATCCATGAGATTAACATTTTAGATTATTCGATTGCAGCGATGCGCAGGGCTCTTCATTCGTTTGGCAAATATGTACCGAAAGATATTGTAAAGACCTTGATTGCGCAGAACCAAACAATCAGCCTCGGCGGCAAGAAAGTCGTCTTGCCTGTGATGTTCTCCGATATCACAGATTTTACAGCGACTTCGGAGAGCTTGACGAGCGAGCAGATCATGTCTTCGCTGTCTGTCTACTTCGATGCGATTTCCAAGGTGATTTTGGAATCTCAAGGGACTATCGATAAATATATCGGCGATAGTGTCATGGCATTTTGGGGAGCGCCGCATTCTGTGGCAGATCCTATTAAGACAGCGTGCATGGCTGCTTTGCGTGCGGATCGCATTTGCAATAAGGAATCAAAAGAAAGAGGTCTTCCTGAATGGAAGACCCGTTTTGGTATTCACGTTGGCGAAGTGATTGTGGGAAATATCGGTACAAGCGAAAGGATGAACTATACTGTCATTGGCGATGTCGTCAATACTGCCTCTAGGTTGACAGGGATCAACAAAGAGTACAACACATCAATCATTATCAGCGATGCGGTTCATAAGAACCTCGGTGAGGAATTTGTCACACGGCCTTTGGATTTTGTGGCAGTAAAGGGCAAGAAAATCAAGCTGACGATTTATGAACTCATGGGCACAAGAGAAGGGGAGTTTGCTCCTACTGTAGAACAAAGAGAATTGTGCAAAGCATTCACAAAGGCCTATGAAGTGTATCATGCAGGACAAGTAGAAGAGGGCAAAGCTCTCTTTAGAGCGCTCTCCGAGCATTTTCCAAGCGATATGCCCACTAAAATCATTCTTGAGAGAATAAGCTCAAAATAAGGAGACTTCGATGGTTACAAATATACCGCCAGCTGGTTTTCATTCTTTCGGACACTCTCCGATCGATCCCGATCTTGCCAAATTACGACAGGACATTGTGAATTGGGATCCAAGAGGAGGGGATGATGCGTCCAATAACGCTCTTAAAATGCCTGTCTTACAAGCATTTGACAATTGGGTTTCACAGGGAAAGACCAAAACGCAGATCACAGAGCTTATGAAAGAAAAGTTTTTTAATGATCAGACCAATTCCCACGGAAATCATCAGGACATCTACATGGGTGTTAGTGCAGCATCCGCACAGGCAGGAGCAGATCTCATGCAGATCTTTGGTTTAACGGCACCGAAACCCACAACTATGGACTTAATCTATCTTAAGGTCAGCGATAAGCTCTGGAGTTTGCAAGGCACACCGCAGGATGATCCACGTAACATCATACAGTCCCTGCAACAGCATATCCGCGAGATGGGAAGCTATGGCAAGATGGAAGATTTGCAAAACTGGGCGCATGATTTTATGAATGGCTCTGATTTCAAAAATTCCCCTTCGGATATTCAAGATTATTTCAAAAGTAAGGTGGGACTCTAATTTAAGCTAAGGTCTTCAGGAATCATCGATAAGGTGGCGTATTTGCCACCCATGTCGCGCAGGACCTTTTGCCAGATTTTTTCGGGAGGCGTTTCAAAGACGTAACTGCAGTTTCCTGGATGTAAAAACCAGTCTCCACTTAAAAATTCCCTTTCTAGTTGTCCCGCGCCCCAGCCGCAGTAACCAAAGCACAGGCGTATTGCAGGCCCGCTTGCACTTGCGACGGATTCTTGCAAAAATTGAAGGTCTCCTCCCAAAAATACACCTTCGCACAGTTTTAAGGTTTGGTCGGGAAGTTCTGAGGAAGAATGCAGGATCATCAGTTGGTTGGGCTGGATGGGTCCTCCTGCAAGGATTTGGACGTTAGGATTGGAAAACTCCTTGACGCTGATGATTTCTTCAGGGAGGTCGACATCCAGATTTTTATTGACGATCAGGCCAAAGGATCCAGCAACACTGTGTTCGCAGATGAGGACGACGCTGCGGAAATAAATGCCATTATCAATATCTGGGCTCGCAATGAGTAGCGAACCTTTGCTCAGTTGTGTATAAGGAATAGATGTCATTTTGCCCCTAGAGGGTATTAAAAATTAAGCTTCTGTCGATTTTCGGGTTCTTTTGAGCCGATTTTCGACTTCTTTTTTGGGGGGTTATATCAAACTTGCGTATATTACCCCCCGAAAAAGAATCGAAAAGCGGCCAAAATAATCCCGAAAATCGACGAAGCCTTAATTCTTAACACCCTCTTTAGCTTCGGTAAGTTGTTGGTTAAAGAGTTTTAAGTTGTCTGACAGCTCTTCTGAAAGGCGAAGGAGTTCTCTAAAGTCTTTGGTAAACTGATCATTGCTTAAAATCTCTTCTCTCTCAGGGGTAGCTTCCGCTTTTTCAAGCAGCATCGAAAGGCGCGACATGGCGGAATTGACTTGATTGACTTCCGATTCGAAATAGTTTCTAAAGCCCTCTGGCGTATTGAGCGCGTTAAGTGTGGTGATGCGCTCAGCATTTTCTCTTTGCCAGGTTTTATTGAGGTGGAAAAGAAGACCGTAGTGATTGACATCGAACATGAGGGTATCGACTTTGCTGAGGATAGAAGACACATGCATATAGAGATCATCAGAATGGATAAGTCTTCCAATGGTTCCTTTGCCATTTGCGATGTCTGTAGTGATCATTTTGATGTTGTTAGATGCTGTTTTGAAATTTTTCATCACAATGCCAGCATTGACAAAGACGTTCCCCGCTTGGAGTTGATGGATGCAGTCTCTCATATCGTCCAAAGTATCTGTAAACGTATTCACAGCTGTTTTGATATCGGGCGCGATATCTTGTTCATTTAAGGAATGAACAGCGACCTGCACCTCATCTGCGGCTTTGCCAAAGGAGCGAATTGTATTTCCCATGTCGTCTCCATTGTCTTGTATCCAGCAGGAGACCTCATTAAACGTTTTTTTCATCGCATCGGACAGCGAGGAAAGTTGATTAAACGCATGTTCGATAGGGTCGATAGATGTAGCGTAGATGGGTTGGTTGGTAATCAACTTTGGTGTCACCCCTGGAGGAGGGATTTTAGGGATGATTGCGATCGACTTCTCACCGAGTAGGCCAGTTGTTTGTACAGTCACTTCATCGGTGTCATAGACCTTTACACAGGAGTCCACTTTGAGGACAAGCTGATAGTAATAGATTTCGCCTTCAGAGTCCGTGATGGGTTTTTTTCGAGCGTCCTGAATCTGCTGAATGTCGACAACCTCTCCCACAGGTCTTCCAGCAAAGAGAACGCGAGTACCGACGTTGATTTGATTGATGGTCGCAAAACGCACGTAAAGTGTTTCCCTGCCATCGCCAACGCTTGGCTTTAGGAACATGACCAGCCAGACAATCACAGCAGAGACTGCGATGACAAAGACGCCAATGAGCATATTTTTGGTCTGTTCACCCATGATGATTTTTCTCCTTTAACTTTCTAGGGTCCTGCGAGATCGTGGTGGATAGGAATTTAATGAGCGGATCGTCAATCTTGAGGAAACTGTCTGGATCGGTAATATGGGCAATTTTCCCCTCTTTCATGAGAGCGAGGCGATCGCCGACATAAAGTGCAGAAAAGATATCATGTGTGACGACGACGCTAGTTGCCTTAAGATTTTCTTTAGTCTTAACAATAAGCTCATTAATTTGCATGGCCATAATGGGATCAAGACCTGTCGTTGGTTCATCGTAGAGAACGATTTTAGGGCGGTAGACGATGAGGCGCGCTAAGCCTGCCCGTTTGCGCATCCCGCCTGAGAGTTCTGAAGGCATTTTTTTTTGTGTCCCTTGCAGGCCCACCATTTCAAGGGCATGCGCTACCAGGTCGGCTATTTCGCTACGGCTATATCTATGGCCTGTTTCTGGGTCTCCATGCTGTTTTAAATAAAAGGCAACATTCTCTTCCACATTCATCGAATCAAAAAGGGCTGCTCCCTGAAAGAGCATACCCATATTTTGCACAGCTTTAAAAAGATCAGGTCCTCTTAAATCAGTGATGCGGATATCGTTGACATCGACTGTTCCGTTATCTGGTTTTAAAAGCCCGATGATATGTTTTAAAAGAACGCTCTTTCCAATGCCGGAGGGGCCTAAAATGACCAGCGTTTCTCCCTCGAGAATATCTAGGTTCATCCCTGCGAGCACTTGCAAGCTGCCAAACCGCTTCCACAAATCTCTGATTTTTATCATAGGAACCTAGAGATTTGATCGTGGAGAACATTTAAGGCGATCGTGAGGAAGAAGTTGATCAGAAGAATAGCGCAGTAAGTGACCACAACAGCATTGGTTGTTGTCTTTCCAACACCTGCTGCACCGCCCGTTGTGCGCATCCCCTTGTAGCAAGCGATGGTGTGAATGAGAACACCAAAGACAAATCCTTTGACCAACCCTGTGAGCAGATCAAAATACTTCACATGTTGAGGAATTGGATCCATGTAAGTGTTCGGAGGCATCCCAAAATAATAGACGGAAATCAGATAGCCTCCAAAAATCCCCATCACAATGCTAAAGATGGTTAAAAGGGGCATCATAATCGTCCCTGCCAAGAATCTCGGTGCGATCAGATAGCGGTGGGGATTGACAGCCATGGTTTGCAATGCGTCGATTTGTTCTGTGACCACCATGGTGCCAAGTTCAGCGCACATGGCAGCTCCCACACGTCCTGTGACCATGAATGCAGTGAGTACGGGGCCAAGTTCGGTCATCATCGCTTTAGTCACCATGAGGCCCGTGACGGATGTCAGACCTTTATCCGATAATTGGTAGATCGATTGCGCGGCAAGCACAAGTCCTGTCGAAAAACCAGTGATTGCGACAACGGGCAAAGACGCAACACCGATGTCGTAGAGTTGCTGCATCAATAACCTGATGGAAGGAGGCCTGCGCAGGGTTGCTACTGAGACGCTAATGATCAAAGACATCCATTCGCCCACAGCGACCACGGGGCGAATGCTGCGAAAGAAGTTGAAGAGTAGAGAGTTGTTGTTTGTTTTCTCGATGGCCATGAAGAGGGGGTATAAATATTGCTTGAGCGGATTCTATAGGAAGCTCCATTTGGGGTCAAATGAAGCCTGAGTTCATGGACAGCTTCTCAAATCCCACAGAATCAACCATTCTATTAAAATTTTAATTTAATTACATTAAAATTGAATTAAATTGTCTATATAGTGTATAATTAATGATATGCAATAACTTTAATATTAAATTTTAGGTGTAAATTATGAATTTAACAACAAGTACGACAAGTAAAGTAGTTACTTTTTCTGTTCCGACTATCGTAGAGGGTCCTTCTCTCGAGCTAGAAAAATTAAGTTTGGAAGAGCTAAGCGTAAAGAAAGATGAGCTTCTTGCCACGAAGGAGAAGATTGAGAAGTACTTAAGCGCTATTGCTGAAAGAGAAGAAGAAATCAAGGCTCAAGTCACTATAAAGCCTCAAATCCCTACTGAAAAAATCGTTCCCATCCCAACCATAGAAATAAAAGAGAAAGAAGCGGAAAAAGCGCACTCCTTAGTAGTCAATACTAAACAGATCATCACATCCAAGGATAGTAAGGGAACAATGGAACATTATGCTGTTTCATTCATCTCTAAAAACTGTGAAAAAATCGAAGTCACAAAATATCCCATCGATGTGATGAAATATGGAGAGATCAAACGTATTATCATCACGGATGGGGAAAAAGAAGAGGTGTTGGGTAGTATTTTTGGTCTGTATGCTGTGAATGAGAGATTGATTAAGTACTTTTCGACAGATTTTAAAATCTTCAGGAAAGCAATCAATGCCAAGGCAGTAGACCATAACGGTTACTACAGCAATCAACTTCATAACTTCGATTGCCAACGTTTTTCATATTATTTGAATCATGGCGAAGAAAAGGATTATCCTCACGTCTGGGGCGAAAATAAAAGTGAAAATTATAGGGAAGCTGTTTGGCACAAACCAGGTCGCTTTTATTCTATGAAAGGTTATACGGCGAGTTTTGGTTACAGTGGCAAATATGGCCAAGACGATATGAGTCTACATCATTACGTGTGCTTGGCAGATGACGTTTTTGTCTCGAAATTTGGAGGCGGAGATATTCATTTTACCACTTACAAGCAAATTCTCGACGCTTATTTTCCTAGTAAATTCTACCGTGGGACATGGTCTCAAGAGTTTTGATCTTATTTTCCCCAAGCAATTTTAAGAGTTGGCCCTGGACGGCTTCACAGCCCAGGGCCAATTCTTGAATCCATTACTTTGAAAATATACCCCTTGAGATTTTTCGATTTGATTCTGTATCTTAGGCGTTTTTTCCAACGCAATCTACAAATTACATCGCATCTTACCTGAAAGAGGAGACTTATGAGTATTACTGCTAAAGTGATAACAGTGACAAATGAAAATAAAGCGGCATTGGCAACTGAGATTATGAATTTGTACCACGAAGAAGGCTGTGGGATTTGTGAGAAGAAGGGAGCTGAGGTTTTTTGGTTTAGTATCTATAGCAGATGCGCGCATGCTAAATGTGTAGTGAAAATTCGGCCAGCTGAGACTCAGCTTCTTGCAACGATCGATAAGTTATTTGAATGCGAAGTCAATAGAGGACCTCACAATTTTGCTCACATGGTGGCCATCAAAGCGATTAAGCGAGCGCTTGGCCCTGGTTCCCTTGAAACACATCTAGAAAAACAAGGTGAAAAAGTAGTCACGGAGGTTTTCAACACCGTTGGCATTGAAGCAGCTAAGCGTTATGCTGCAACGACACGTCTTTCTAAACTGTAGTTTTTTGAATTATTTTACACTCATTAAGGAGTTATCAATGTCCGTCCAACTAAGATTGAATCCAAACATTTTGGAATTACAAAAACGAGCAAGTGTGTACATGCCTGTAGGAACGCTTGCAGAAGGCAACTTTTATAATGTGGATGGCATTGGTTTGTGCCCGATCCAAACTAGCTCTCATGCTTCTTTGAGCCATGCGCAAGTAAGAGCATGGATTAAATCTGTTCTACAAGACGATAATTTTTTGGCAGACCCCAAAAAATATGTCACTGAGTGGAATGATAGAAAGCCCACTGGCTACCCGCATTACTATGCTTTGCAATTTTTTTTACAGAATATCAAGCTTCTCTAATCCGTTCACAAATAGGACACCTATGACTGCTACTACAAAAATGACAAATACGCATAAAGCAGATTTTCCTGCTATGTTCCTAGAAGCGCATAACACATATGAAGGCTGTGGCATTTGTGAAAGAAAGGGAAACGAAGTCTTTTGGTTTAGTCCCTATAGTTCATGCGCACATGCGAAATGTGTGCAATCCTTGCACTCTGCTGAAAATACGCTTATCTCAACGATTAATGAGCTGTTTAAAAGAGAAGACCATTTTGCATACCACAATATGGCTCATTTTATGGCTATAAGAGCTGTTAAGCAAAAGCTCGGCCCCGGTTCTTTAGAACAACATCTACAAAGGCTTGGAGAGAAGGAGATCGCATTCTATTTCGAATGGTTTGGAGTTGAGGCTGCAAAAAAATTTGCTAAAACAATGGGAGCTAAAGTATAATCTACTATTGTTAGTCTTAGGATGAGAAAATGTTTATCTATCGTACGCAGGTTCGTCTCAAGGACACAGATGCTACTGGTGTTCTCTATTTTGCAGAGCAATTTAAGTTTGCTCTGGAGGCCTTTGAGTCATTTTTGCAAGACAGGGGATTTGCTTGGAGGGATCTGATGAGCTCGAAATATTTTCTCCCCGTTGTTCATGCGCAGTCGGATTACATGGCTCCCTTGATGGTCGGAGATCCTCTGGAAGTTACTTTTTCCGTGGGTAAAATCGGCACATCTTCGATGACATTGCAGTATACTTTCCGCGATCCTGATCGCGATGTGGAAGTAGGAAGGGCGACGATCATTCATGTCGCCGTGGATAAGGTGACAAGAGAATCAGTTCCTATCCCTGATTTTTTAAGGACCATTCTTGCAAGCGGGCTTTTAGAAGTGCAGAGCTAGGTTTGTTCTGTCTTATTTAATACCCTCTCAGCGTGGCAACGTGGATCGAAGGGGTTGCCGACCTGCTGAGAGTTGGTCTAATTTCCAAGTCAAATCCAAGCTGTACTAGACACAACATCAATCTTTCAATATTAAATTCATCCAAAATACCTCTTGTGATTTTTGAAACTTTTGGCTGATCCAATCCCATTAGAACAGCAGCTTCTTCTTGTGTTAGTTCATTTTGTTTAACAAATGATCTAATGAGAAAGGCAAGGTCTGACTTTGCTCGCGCTTCTTCTGGGGTTGCAATCTTAAAATCATCAAAGACGTTTCCAGAACCTAGTTCAAACTCTATTTTTTCCTCAGCAGGGCTACTTTTTTTTGCTTTTTTTCCCATACATTTCCTCATAAACTTGTTCGGCCCATTTTAGCCTTTTTTTAATAACCTCTAACTCCGGTCCGGGAGTTGCTTTTCCTTTTGTACTTTTCTTTTGGAAGATATGAACCACGAAGATAACTTCTGGATATCTAGCTAAATATATCTCTCTGAAAGTACTGCTTCGATGATCGGCAACTACCTCAAATACGCCACTCCCGTGATATTTAAACATTTTGGCATCTTCATGCGTTTCTCCTCTTAATGCCATAGCTAATGCCTAGGAAAAAATCTTTCTCACGTCCTCTGGCAATTCTTGTGCATCTTTTTTAGAGGATCCAAGGTATATAATCTCTCTCCGATTCAGTTCAGGATGTTTCATTCCCGTCCTCACTAAATTTCATAGTATGCCAGTGTTGGCATATTTATTCAAAAAAAATCATTCATTGAACAATGCGAGAAGAGAGTAAGTTCTTATCCCTGATTTTTTAAGGACCATTCTTTCAAGTGCGCTTTTAGAAGTGCAGAGCTAGGTTTGAGTTCGAGTTCATTGGGATAGTTTAAAATCGCAATGGGGTACATGAATGAGGGAATTGTCTCGGAGAGCGCTTTGCGGATGGTTTGCAAGGTGTGCGAGGCAGTTTCATCATGGATAAAAGCGACTGGGCGCTTTCCAAACTCAGGGTCGTCGACGGGTAGAACAGAAGCTTGCACGATCCCGGGAACATTGCAAAGAGCCTTTTCGATCTCTTCGGGTTGAATATTCTCTCCTCCAGAAATAAACTGACGGTCTTTGCGTCCAATAATTTCTAGCTCGCCGGATTCTGTGAGCTTTCCTAAATCTTGAGTCGGGAACCACTGCTCTTCTGTGAGTTTGTCTACGGATTGTACGGCGGGGTTCCAGTATCCTTCAAAGCGTGTTTTCCCTCGGACCCAGATTTCTTGATCCTTCTCAATTTTCAATTCTCTATACGGCAGAATTTTTCCTGCATAGTCGCATGCTTTTTTCTCTGAGAGTGTAATTGTAGAGCTCATCTCCGTCATTCCATAGGTCGTTAGGATGGGGAGATCTTTCGCATGGGCTCTTTGAATGAGATCTTTGGGAAGGGGAGCTCCTCCAAGAACAAGGCATTGGAGCGAACTTGTAAAAGAGAGATCGGGTTCTTTGAGAAGTCGATAAAGCTGTGTGGGTACTTGCGAGAGGTGAGTGATTTGGTGTTTGCCGATGGCTTCAAGAACTGGAAGCTCAGAGAGGATGGCAGCTGCCCCTTGTAGAAAGCAGCGAAAGAGAATGCCAATACCGCTGACGTGGAAGAGGGGAAGGGAGAGAAGCCAGCGTGATGAGGATTCTAAATGATAGGCGGCAGTGGCGCCCAGTGCATTGTAGTAGTGGTTTGCGTAGGTGTGAGAGGCAATTTTGGGAAAGCCGCTGCTGCCTGAGGTGAGCAGAAGAGTTGCTGGAGTGTATAAACAGATTGTAGAAGGGGAGGATGGTTCACTCTGCAAGGGGAGCGTTTCAGGTTCAAAGATGTGCGCTGCGCGAAGATCTTTGAAGAGCTGAGGAAGTTTCTCTTGAGGAATGCGGAAGCTTAATGGACAGGCAACTGCACCCATGCGAAAGAGGGCAAATAAGAGTAGGATGGTGCTCAGATGAGATTTAGCGATGAAGGGAATGTGGTCTTTTTCTTTAATCCCTGTTTTTTTTAAGAAGCGGGTTAAGGAGTGGATGGCTCCATCAAGTTGTGCATAGGTCCAGGTACGTTCATCAGTGATCAATGCGAGATGATGAGGATTTTGGCTGGCTTGCTCAAAAATAGGGCAAGAGACTTCCATATCAAAGCATCCAGCCTATGCAAAAGAGGAGAGTATATAGCCACAGAAGCTGCGCTGTTTTGGCAAAGAGGGGATTGAGCTGTCTTGGATCCTGGTTGCGGAAAATAGAACGAATAAGGGGGACTGCAGGGACGAGGATTAATAGAGCTAAAGCACAAAAAGGGTGAGAGGGTGCAAGGAAAAGCAAGGGGAAAAGGCTTAAAAGAATGGCGAAGAGAAATTCGAGCTTTCCAAATGTTCTTCCAAAGCGCACGACTAAAGTCTTTTTATTCGCTTGCCTATCTTCATCGATATCGCGGACGTTGTTGACAACAAGGATGGCCATGGAGAGCGCGCCTGGTGAAAGGCCGGCGAGGAGGATTTCTTTAGAAAGGGATCCTACTTGCAGGTAATATGTGATGGCGGCGGCACCGGGTCCGTAGAGCAGTAAAACCAAAAGGTCGCCAAGTCCTAAATATGCCAGAGGAAAAGGGCCTGCTGTGTAGAGGACGCTTAAGAGAATATAGAGAGCGAGCAAAGCGGCAATGGTAGCCCCTCCTTGGAAGATGAGATAACATCCGCATCCAAAGGCGATGGCAAAAGCTAGGATGATCGCTCGTTTCATCGAAGCGGGAGTGACAAGGCCAGCTTGGGTGACTCGCATAAATCCTTTTCTGGAGCTGGTATCGGCTCCTTTGACAAAATCAAAGTAGTCGTTGCAGAGATTGGTCCCAATCTGGATGCAAAGTCCAGTGAGAAGAGTCAATAGAAAAAGGATGATGTTGAAGTGCCCTTCGGCGATGGCAAGTGTAATGCCGATCAGAGCTGGGCTAATCCCTGCGACGAGAGTTTTTGGGCGAGCGGCATGGGTCCACACTTGTACTCGATTCATTTTTTACCTATGGGCGTTTTGGAAAACGGGTGAAGTCAGGGCGTCTTTTTTCGAGGTAGGCTTTATGTCCTTCTTGGGCTTCTTCCGACATGTAATAAAGCAAGGTCGCGTTTCCAGCGAGTTCCTGGATGCCGGATTGTCCGTCGCAATCAGCATTCATCGCAGATTTAAGGCAGCGGATTGCTAAGGGAGAGTGTTGCAGGATTTCTTGACACCACTCGACGGTTGTCTCTTCGAGTTTTTCGTAAGGGACAACGCAGTTGACAAGTCCCATGTCGAGGGCTTCTTGAGCATTGTATTTGCGGCAAAGATACCAGATTTCGCGCGCTTTTTTTTGTCCGACGATGCGTGAAAGGTAGCTGGAGCCAAAACCTCCGTCAAAGGAGCCAACTTTGGGTCCTGTTTGCCCGAAAATGGCATTATCGGCTGCAATGGTCAAGTCGCAGACAACGTGTAGAACATGTCCACCACCGATCGCATAGCCTGCCACCATCGCGATGACGGGTTTAGGACAGCCGCGGATTTGTTTTTGAAAATCGAGGACGTTGAGTCTGTGCACGCCTGCTTGGTCGGCATAGCCCGCATCGCCGCGGATTCTTTGGTCTCCTCCGGAACAAAACGCCGCTTTGCCTTCACCTGTCAAAATAATGACGCCGATGGCTTCATCATTGCGCGCATCTTCTAGAGCTTTCATCATCTCGCAGACGGTCAGAGGGCGGAATGCATTGCGTACCTCAGGGCGGTTGATGGTGATTTTGGCAATTCCATTCCACTTTTCATATTTGATGTCGGTATAGGTGCCTGAGCTTTGCCAAGGAAATGTCTTAACTTCTTCTAATGTCTGCATAAGTTTCCAACCAATTGAGGATGTGATTTGCGCATAGTAGCGTTTGTTCTAAGTGCACGGCATGACCGCTATGATCTACACTGCGCACTGCAACCGATTTGGGAAGTGTACGATAAAGTTCTGCATATTTCAAATCTTTTTCGCCATGTAAAAACAGGGTGGGAATGGGATAATCCTCGCCATATTCTTGAGAGCTAAGGCTCATTTGAGTCATAACGCGGGAGAGGCTTTGAGGATTTTGATTACGCTTTCGCTGAGGCGGCATTTGTGAGTTGGGTGGAAAGATGGGTTGGGCGTACCACTCTTTTAAAAAATGATCAAAGGGAAGCGTTTGTAGTTTTTCACTCCATGTTTTGTCAATCTGTAAACGCTCGTCTTTTTCTTTTTGTGTTTTTAGACCAGGGTGAGAGCAGAGGATGATGAGAGCGCTTGCATATTCTTTTAAACTAAGAGCAATACGCCCTCCCATAGAATAGCCAAGAAGTAAGGGCTTTTTGGAGCATGTGCGCTGAATCTCTTCTTTAACAGCGCGTAAAATATGATCGCAGTAGGGTGTGCTGCCGTGGCCTGGCAGATCCCATGCGATACAGTGATAGCGATCTTCAAAATAGGGAAAAAATCCTTCCCAATCTTCTTTGCAGCCTAAAAATCCATGAAGAAAGATCAGTGGAGGAAGGCTGGGATTTCCTCTTGTGAGTGTGCTGAATTTAAGCATGTGCGTACGGCTGTGACGATTTGCTGATGAACGGTAACATTTTGGGCTCGATCGGTTGTGATTTCAATGATACAAGAACGAGGATGTTTTTTCTGCTGCAAAAACAGTTCAGAGAGTTCTGAAAGCGTGTCCGGTTGAAAATAAGGAATGCCAAATAGCTCTGCAGCGGGAGCAAAAGAGATTTCGTGTGCTGTGGCAAGAACTGTTTCGAAAGCCTCTTTATTCTCCTTTTTTTGACCGATGGGCAAAAAGGAAAAGATCCCTCCGCCGCCGTTATTAACGACGCAGAGTACAAGGGGATAATCGATTTTACTCAGGTAAGCAAGGGAGTTGAGGTCGTGAAGAAAGGCTAAATCGCCAAGAAGTGCAAGTGTTGGTTTTTTCGTTCCTTGAGCAATTCCCGCGGCTGTTGCGATATTGCCATCGATGCCAGACACCCCGCGATTGCCAAAGATCGGCCCACAGGAAACATTGGGACAGAAAAATTGATTGGTATCGCGAATGGGCATGCTGTTAGCCAGAAATAGGGCCCAATCCTCAGAGATTAAGGAAGCGATCTGAGGGATAATGCTAGGCTCTGTAAGCATGGGATCATTGGCAAAGAATTCAGAAAGGAGCTCTTTGCAGCTTTCATTCCAGCCATTCCACTGATGAAGCCACGCATCCTCTTCTTGAAGGGGAAGATTCTCGAGAACTTTTTGCACAAAGAGCCTAGGGCACGCATGGATGCGGTGTGTAACGAGATGGAAAGGATCTTGCCGCATGGTATGATTCGAAATATGCAGATAGAAATCAGGAGTTTGTTTTTCCAGCCATTGCCCGAGGATTTTGGAGACGTATCTATCCCCGAACTGGATGATGGCATCAGCTTTGATCGATGTTTTGCTTTTGAGAATGGGATCAAAATGATGGATCAGCAAAGGATGGTTTGACCACTTACGCGGAGAGGAAAGAATATCTGCAAAGACAGGCCATTTTAATCTGTCTGCGAGAGAGAAGATAGCGTCAGATAAATCGTAATCACTTTCGGATGCGATGATGACTCCGTTCCTTTGGGTCGAAAGAGTTTGAGCCCAAAAGTCTACGGCATCCTCTGCAGGGTGCAGCACAGGTTGGGCAAAACTCACTGTAGGTTCAATGTGTATCTTGTGGGAAAGCTCGGAAAAAAGGGGCTCGCGGAGCATGCAATTGATATGGACAGGGCCGGCAGGTGAGGATTGAGACATGGCCACTGCATGACTCAGTGTCGAGCTTAAGTAGTTTTTGGGAAGCTGCATATCTGGACAGGGAAGATCGACCTGCCAGCGCACATGATTTGAGAATAATTTGATTTGATCACAAGTCTGATTAGCGCCACAGTCGCGCAGCTCTGGAGGTCTATCTGCTGTGAGGACGATAAGAGGGATTCTTTCGTTGTATGCTTCCATGATGCCGGGTAAAAGATTACCAGCAGCAGTCCCTGATGTCGCAACGACAACAGCGGGTTTTCTAGTTGCTTTAGCGTAGCCTAGAGCGTGAAAGCAGACGCCTCGCTCATCAAAATGGGAGCAATATAGATGTTTGGGATGGCGCGCGATCGCAAGTAATAAAGGAGTCGACCTGGATCCTGCGCCACAGCAAAAATAATCAATCCCCAAAGAGGCAAAAGTATCGATGAGTTGATTGACCCAAGCGTCATTGAGTTTTCCTATATCCATATCCACCTAATTGAAGAGCTCTGCTAGGGGCCTGATTTTATGTTCCAATTCTTCCCACTCGCGATCTGCTGTACTTCCGGGAACAATACCTGTTCCAGCAAAAAGATGCATTGTATGCTCTTTGATAAGCGCAGAGCGGATAGCAACGTAGAGTGTGCTGGATTGATTGCCAATCACACCAACAGGAGCACCATACCAACCTCTGTCAAAAGGTTCCATTTCTTTTAGAAGCTGCATCGCTTTTTCTCTCGGATAGCCACCAAGTGCTGGTGTGGGGTGAAGTGCGCGTATGAGATCAAGATCGGAAATGGTACTTTTCAAAGTGGCGCTTAAGCGATTATGCAAATGCTGCACATGCGATGTTTTGATCACGCCGTCTATTTCTTCCCAGCGCATTTTTTCAGAGAGGGGAAGAAGCGCTGCATCAAGGTAGTCTTTGACGATTTTAAATTCGTTTTGTTCTTTGAGACTCGAGCGCAGTTCATCTTCTAGTTGGAGATCTTCCTTAGAGGTTTTTCCGCGTGGGCGCGTTCCTGCCAGTGCATCTGCGTTGAAGAGGTTGTCCTCTCTATGAAATAGTTTTTCAGGGGTTGCACCCAGAAAGCAGAGTGTAGGGGAGAGTTGAAAAGCAAACAAGGTAGCTCGCTTTGCTTTATCGCGCAAATGAGCAAGGATCGGCCAAGGAGAAAGCGGCCCTGAAAATTGCAGGGAGGTTTTGCGTGCGGTAACAAGTTTTTCGAGCTTTCCCGATGCAATAGCATGAAGAGCTGCTTCTACATTTTTTTGCCAATTGTCTTTGCAGGGAAGATGTGTTTTTTCAAGGAAAGTGGCAGATGTGTTCTGGGATGAAAAGGAGTTGGGAAAAGATTCCGTGGAGGCAGGGCCAGTAACTGAATAGGAAACGGCTTGCGTTTGTGTTTCTTCCTGTGTAACTTCGATTAAGGGCAGCCAGAAACAGGTATTAGGAAAACCTTTCCAAGTGTCGTCGTAGAGATGATTTTCTCGAAATCGAATCCCTCCATAAAAACGCACATCAAAGGGCAGCGCCGGCGTTATTTGAGGAACTTCTGGAAATAAAAGTAAATTTCCTACAGCAGCGCGCGTTACATTGCTGCCTAATTCCTTCCAAAATACTTTGGGGTAGAGAGGAAACGACTCAAGCCATTCAATGAGGTCCATCTTTGGCAGTTCTTGAAGAGCGCGATCTATGGAATAAGAGCGTCCGTTAATGGTGAACGGGTGCATCTTTTTCACCTTGATAGATCGTAGAGATGCCGCCTAAAAGAGGATAGCAATGGGTATGATGAAAGCCGGCTGCTTGCATTTTTTCTGTAAACTTTTCCCCTTGCGGGAAGGTTTCAATCGTTTTGTTTAAATAGCGGTAGGCATCCACATTTTTAGAGATTACTCCGCCAATGTTGGGGAGTAAATGGCGCAAATAAAAAAGGTGAATGGAGCGCAGCCATTTTTTTTCTGGGACTGTTCCTTCGAGGATTAAGAGTCTGCCGCCAGGTTTTAACACGCGGAGGAATTCGTGGAACGCAGTCATCATATCGGTGACATTGCGAATTCCAAATGAGATCGTGACAGCATCAAAATGATTATCTGGATAGGGAATGGAAAGAGCGCTTGCTATCTCCATTGAGACTTTGCTGGCATAGGGCTTTTTAGCGATTTTTTGCTTTCCTATTTCCACCATCTCGTCAGCGAGATCGATCCCAGTGACATGGGCAATATCGGGTCTTTTTGCCATCAAGGCGATGATCTGATCGCCAGTGCCTGTTGCGCAATCAAGAACGTGCATCTCTTTTCGAGGAGGGAGAAACGCGCACATTTTTTTGCGCCATAGTTGATCGAGTCCAAAGGTGAACACGCGGTTGGCAACATCGTATGTGGGAGAAATCTGATTGAACATTTTCCAGATTTCCTTGCGGGAGGGGCCTTGGAGTTCTTCTGTCATAGTGCGCTACTACTTTGAAAAAGTTGAATTTGTGGAGCTTAACAGTTTATTGCAAGGGGCGCAATAAATATTTTAAACAGCTGATTATTAGCATTTTACGTGTTTTGTCGGTATGTTCATATTGATTTATCGGTAATTTATCGGTATAATGATATTAACTGAAAATACCGTTAATGAGCTGATAATATGCCGATAAAATTTAGCCCTCTATTTACCATTACTCCTGGCATTGCCCAGTGTTTAATGCGTATTGAGGCGATTAAGGAGAAGGTGTCTGCCTTACCCTTGACTCCGACTGTATTGGCTTCTCTTCGCAAGACAGCCAAGCTCCTGACAACCCATTATTCCACGATGATCGAAGGAAATCGACTTGCTTCAGAAGAGGTGAGAGATGTGATTGAGCATCAAGGGCATTTTCCTGGGCGCGAGAGGGATGAGCGTGAGGTGAGGGGATATTACGCTGCAATTGCTCAATTAGAGCAATATGCGGCGACAGAGCAACCCATCACAGAAAAGGTGATTCAAACTCTTCATGCTCTTGTGATGAGCAACGGAAGGTCGCGGGTGACTCCTACTCCTTATAGAGATGGGCAAAATGTCATTAAAGATGGGAGTACAGGAGTGATCGTATATATGCCTCCCGAATCCAAGGACGTTGCCGTATTGATGCAGCAACTCATCCATTGGATTAAAGAAAGGCAGGATTTACCTGCGCCGCTTGTTGCTGCTATTGTTCATTACCAATTTGCAACCATCCACCCTTATTATGATGGCAATGGCCGAACAGCAAGATTGTTGACAACGCTAGTCTTGCATTTAGGTGGATATGATTTGAAAGGGCTCTATTCACTTGAAGAGTATTACGCTAAAAATTTGCTCTCATATTATCGGGCGATAAGTATTGGACCATCCCACAACTATTATATGGGCCGTGCAGAAGCGGATATCACTGATTGGATTGAATATTTTTGCGAGGGAATGGCTTGTGCTTTTGAAAATGTCATTAAACAAATGACAAGCGCTCAAAAATTAGGGGAAAAAGACCATTCTGAGTTGCTAAGAACCTTAGAGCCAAAACAGCGCAAAGTTTTGGAGTTATTTCAAGCGCATGAATGGATTACAACCAATGAAATCAACGACCTGTTTGGTTTTAAACAGAGAACGAGTGCTGCTCTTTGTAAAAGATGGGTCGACAGCGGTTTTTTAAAAATTGCCGACCCATCTAATAAAGGACGAAAATATGTTCTTGCTGAGCGCTTCCTTTCTCTGATTTAGCCTTTGCGCTTTCTCTCATTTTCATTCAGGATGCGTTTTCGCTGACGAATGAAGTTGGGAGTCACCTCGACGAGCTCATCGTCTTGGATGAAGTCGATCGCTTGTTCCAGCGTGAAGTTGCGAGGAGGAGTCAGGATGATGTTTTCATCGCTGCCTGATGCTCTAACGTTAGTCAGCTGTTTTCCTTTGACGACATTGACCACGAGGTCGTTGTCGCGGGAGTTTTCACCGACGACCATCCCTTCGTAGACTTCATCGCCAGGACCGACAAAGAGGCTGCCGCGGTCTTGAACGCTAAAACAAGCATAGGCTGTGACTTTGCCAGGACCATTAGAGACGAGCACACCGTTTTGACGGCCGGGGATTTCTCCTTTATGGGGGCAGTAGCTGTCAAAGACGGAAGTGAGGATTCCAAGGCCGCGCGTGACGGTGAGGAAGTTGTTTCTGTAGCCCATAAGGCCGCGGGTAGGAATGAAGAACTCGATGGTGGTGATATCGTGTTCGTTGGTACTTAGAGACCTCATTTCTCCTTTGCGGCGGGATAGTTCTTCGATCACTGTGCCTGAATATTGTTGGGGCACTTCAATATGGGTAATTTCGAAAGGTTCCTGAAGAACGCCTTCGATTTCTTTAATGATAACCTGTGGTTTAGAAATGGTGAATTCATAACCTTCGCGGCGCATTGCTTCGATGAGGACAGCCAGGTGTAGTTCACCTCGGCCGCAGACTCTTGCGGCGTCGTCACGGAAGTTTTCTTCGATTTTTAAGGAGATATTGGCTTTTTTCTCTTGGATAAGGCGATCGCGCAATTTGTTCATGGTAACATGCTTGCCGTCTTTTCCAACGAAGGGGCCGTTGTTGACCATCATTTCGACAGACACGGTAGGTTCAGCGATGGTAATGGGAGGAAGATGGACGACATGCTTGGGATCACAAAGGGTATCGCCAATCATGATTTCAGGAACGCCAGAGATGCTGACGATGTCGCCAACACCCGCTTCTTCCATCTCCACTTTTTTCAATCCGAGATAGCCTTCAATGCGAACTACTTTATGCTGTGTGGGGTGGCCGATTTTGTCTACCTTGGTGATCACATCGCCTTTATGGATCGTTCCTTCTAGAATGCGGCCGCAGGCTTGGCGTCCAACGAAATCATCGTAGCTTAATGTCGCCGCTTGCATGAGGAAGGGAAGTTCGAGGTTGCCAGGAGGATGGGGAACGGCTTTGACGATCAGTTCAAAGAGGGGGCGCATGTCGACTCTTGGATCTTTAAGGTCCATTGCGGCAAAACCGCCAAGGCCAGAAGCGTAGCAAACAGGGAAGTCGAGCTGTTCATCGTTGGCTCCCAATTCTACGAAGAGGTCAAAAGTTAAGTTGAGGGCGCGGTCGGGGTCGGCATGAGGACGGTCGATCTTATTAAGGACGACAATTGGGCGTAGGCCGATCTTTAACGCTTGGGAAAGAACAAAGCGGGTCTGCGGCATCGGGCCTTCTTGGGCGTCGACGAGGAGTAGAACGCAATTGACAAGACCTAAGACGCGCTCAACTTCTCCGGAGAAGTCAGCGTGTCCCGGAGTGTCGATAATATTTATTTTAAAATCTTCGAAGAAAACGCTGGTATGTTTTGCAAAGATAGTGATGCCGCGCTCTTTTTCCTGATCATAGCTATCCATCATCCGTTCAGATGTTTTTTCGTTATCTCTAAAAATATTTGATTGCTTTAACATACTATCAAGCATGGTTGTTTTGCCATGGTCGATGTGGGCGATGATGGCGATATTACGAATTTTTTCTGGTTTAAAGAGACCTTTCTGAGAACCTTGCTGTGACATATGTTTGTGATCCAAAATTTTGATTTGATTTTAATGAGTATTCTAAGGAAGTTGGTTATTAAATGCTAGTCTATTTCTCTTGAAAAATAAGACGTGATGAGGGTATTATTTTACACACTTATATGCTTTTTTATAGTCTTTAAACCTCTATAAACCAGAGGAGGGATTCATGCAACTATCTTCGGAAGAAGAAGTCGTCAAAGCGATCGATGATCTTGCTGCCGCGGGTAGTCTGTTGGACTCAAAAACCTCCCACTTGCACGATCTATTGCAGGAAAAATTAGAACAGGCTTTTCATAAGCAGACCTCGACTGTCGTCCTGCACGATATCATCAAAATTGCTTCCGAACACACCCCTGTCGACTTGGCTTACGCAGCCTCTCGATTGCCTGCAAATTCCAGGCCCGTGATCTATGAAAATTTGCAAGGGATTGAAGCAAAAACTGAATTTATGGTGAATACGGACAGTTCCACGCGGGTGGCTATTTTACGCCATATCAGCGACGAGGATATGAAAAAATTACTAGAACATATGCCTCCCGATGAAGCTGTTGAAGTGCTTGAAGATATCTCAGAGCGCCGTTTTCGAAGGGTTGTCGAAATGCTCGAAGTGGGCAAAGCGACAAAGATCCGCGAGATCAAAAAGCATAAACGCAATACTGCCGGCCGTCTGATGACGAATGAGTTTTTTGCTTTTCCCTTGGAAGTGACGATTGGACAGGCATCGATGCATATTCGCGATAATCCCGGCATTGATTTGACCCGTCAGATCTTTGTATTGAACCATGCGGGAGAATTACAGGGGTATGTCCCTGCTCGCAACTTGATTGTCAATCCTCCACATTTACCTTTGAAGCAGGTGATGAAGTCGATCCTTCATACCGTGACCCCAGATACCTCTCGCGAAGAGGTTGTCGACATCGTGGAACGCTATAAAATTTCTGCGCTTTGTGTGGTCGACCAATACAATCAACTTCTTGGAGTGATCACCTATGAAGATGTCCTCGACGCGCTTGAGGATATCAACGATGAGACGATTGCCAACATGGCGGGTACTGCGGAAAAAGTGAGCGAACATGAGCCGATGATCAAGAAATTTTTTTCTAGGGCGCCCTGGCTTGTCGTTACCCTTTGCGCTGGGTTGATCAATGTGGGTGTTATGTCAGCTTTCCAAGGTTATGTCGGCGGCATCCTTACTTTTGTGATGTTTTTTGTGCCTCTGATCACCGGGATGTCTGGCAATATTGGAATTCAGTGCAGTACCATTTTAGTGCGCAGTATGGCGCTCGGTTTGGTTTCTTTGGGTAACCGAACTGAAGTTGTCCTTAAAGAGCTGATGGTGGGATTTACTACGGGTACAATTTTTGGCATCATTTGCGGCTTTTTGGTTTATTTGCTCGATTTTGCCGGTATCTCGCAAGTCGATGTGAGTCCAGCAGCCGTTGGGCTTATTGTTGGAATGGGACTCACAGGAGCTTGTCTTGCGGGCACTGCTTTAGGTGTCTTTTCACCGCTGTTTTTCGTTCGGATTGGTGTCGATCCAGCTGTGGCATCGGGGCCTATTGTTACCGCATTTAACGATTTCCTCTCGATGTCAATTTACTTTTTGATAGCGATCGGATTAAGCAGACTTCTCTTTTGAGACTGTCCATGAATTCATCTTGCTTTTTTCAAGGCAAAGTTATATATTGGGGGATTGTGAGGTTCTGTTTAAATGAGCAGGGAAAGTGGATCCAATTTGACGAATAAACAGCTTCAGGATTTGCTTCCTAAAGCGCTTGGTCAAATTGGTGCCATGCAACAGGATCGCCCTGATCTCATCGTGTTGGCATGGCCTCAAGTAATCGGTGAAAAATTGGCCGCGATGACGAAAGCGGTTTCGTTTGACAAAGGCATCCTTTATGTTAAAGTGAGCAATTCCACTTTATACAGTTTGCTATCGCAGCACGAGAGAGGTCGCTTGCTCAAGAGTTTACGAGAGAAGTTCCCCTCTGTAGAAATAAAGAATATTAGTTTCCGGATGGGATAAATATGACTGGGCTTGAGTCCGGTTACTGGTCCTCAATAATTTTGAATTAGAGTTTAAGGTATGACGACAATGACCAAAGAAGAAAATCAATATGACGCAAGTTCGATCACTGTTCTTGAAGGTCTTCAGGCCGTGCGCGAGCGTCCCGGGATGTATATTGGCGATACGCAAACCAATGGTCTGCATCAGCTTGTCTACGAAGTTGTCGATAATAGCGTGGACGAAGCGCTGGCTGGACATTGCACAGAGATCACCATTACTCTGCTTAAAGAAGACGCGGTCTCTGTTGAAGATAATGGTCGCGGTATCCCTGTTGGCCGGCATGATAAAGAATCTCAAAAACAGGGCAGAGATGTCTCCGCGCTCGAAGTGGTGATGACGATCCTGCACGCCGGTGGTAAATTCGACAAAAACACCTATAAAGTATCTGGCGGTCTTCACGGTGTGGGCGTTTCTTGCGTCAATGCTCTGTCCAAATTGATGATTGTTGAAGTCCAACAGGGCGGACACGTTTACGAGATGCAATTTTCAAAAGGAAAACCCCTGCATAGCTTAAAACAGATCGGCGATACGCAAAAACATGGGACAAAAGTTACTTTCTATCCTGATGATACGATCTTCACTGTCACATCTTATGATTACGATATTCTGCTCAAGCGACTTCGCGAACTTGCCTTCTTGAATAAGAATCTTACGATTCATTTCCGCGATGAAAGGGATGCAGTTCCGACAGACATTACATTTTGTTATGAAGGCGGCGTGCTTTCTTTTGTCGAATATCTCAACGAAAATAAAACGCCGCTCTTTCCAAAACCCATCTATATTCATGGCTCTAAAGAGATGTCCGATGGGATTTTAGAGTTTGAAGTAGCGATGCAATGGAATGATACTTACACAGAAAATCTCCACGCTTTTGTCAACAACATCACCACGCGTCAGGGAGGAACCCATGTCACCGGCTTTAACACGGCGCTTACTCGCGTTTTAAATCAGTACATCAAAAGTCACAATCTGATGAAAAGCGATAAAATATCCGTTGCGGGCGATGATATGCGCGAGGGCCTGACTGCTGTTATCTCCGCTAAAGTTCCCAACCCCCAGTTCGAAGGGCAGACCAAACAGCGCCTTGGCAATAGTGAAGTCGCTTCTATTGTTCAGCAGATCGTTGGGGAAGAACTGACTTCTTATTTGGAAGAGAATCCTGTTATTGCCCGTCTTATTGTCGAAAAGTCGATCCTCGCTGCACAAGCAAGAGAAGCTGCTCGCAAAGCGCGCGAACTGACATTGCGCAAGACAGCGCTCGACAGCGCTCGACTTCCAGGAAAACTCACCGACTGTCAAGAAAAAGACCCTGCCCTTTGTGAGATTTATATCGTTGAGGGAGACTCTGCGGGAGGCTCTGCAAAAACAGGGCGCGACCGAAGATTCCAAGCGATTTTGCCGATCCGTGGTAAAATTCTTAACGTTGAAAAAGCCCGCCTGGAA
>JAHFTO010000043.1 GCA_023269355.1 Chlamydiota bacterium
AGTCAAAATGGAGCGGATCTTTTAAAGTTTGCTGGGCCAAATGAGAATGGGGATTAGGCAGACGCGTCTCAAAATTGGTAATCGCCTTACCATACCTTTTGAACCAGTTTCTTTTGATAGATCCTAAAAGTTCATCTCGGGACCATCCCTCTTCGATGGTCATGTTTGCATACCAGAGGCGTTCCTTTTCGCTCTTGATTTGTTGAAAAATTGCAATATTGTGACCCCATGGTATTGAGAAGATGGGAAGCTTTTCTAATTGTCGCACAGATTGTGCGACTTTTTCATAGGCAAGATAGAAAGCTTTCATTCTAAATACATTGGATTTAGAAAACCCCTCTATGCCAGGAAACTCGTTTTGCAGGTCTTTGGCTATTCTTTCGATGACCTTTGATCCCCATCCTTCCTTTTCCTTTCGTTCTACGACATCTCTGCCAAGTTCCCAATAGAGCTTTATCAATTCTCTATTTACTGAAAGGGAAGCTCTTAATTGAGCAGATCGGACTTTTTCCTTTAGGAATTTTATAAACTGTGAATAGTCTGACAGAGCAGAAATGATTTTAGAAGATTTTATTAAGGGTTTTGTTGATTTTTTAGCCATTGAGTTGACCTAATGTGGTGACGCCACAATAAGAATATCTTTGAGAAGAGAAAAAGTCAAAAAGTAGTTTGTATGGGCTGCTGAAAAAAGCCAGAAAGTGAAAGATGCCAAATCGTAGCCAGCTTCCTAGGGGATCTTGTTGTTCTCTTCGCAGTACTGAATAAACGGTTCAATCTAATAGGGGGAGGGGTCGTCAAACCTCTTCTGCTCTCAGAGAGCAGAAAAAAGTGGAACATCGAGTTAAACCAAATGAGATCCCCCATCACAAGCCACTATGGCCCCCGTCATATGAGGATGCTCACTCACAAAACAAATGACTTGCGCCACTTCTTCTGACGTGGCAACGCGCTTTAAAGGATCAGCTTGCACCCAATCAAGAAGATTTCCACGATCTTCTCCATACAGGGGTGTATCGGTTACTCCAGGAGAGACAACGTTGATGCGAATTGGAGCAAGCTCAACCGCCAGACTCTCTGCTAGGGTATTAATCGCTGCGCAGTTTACTGCAAGATAGGTTATGGGTCCTCCCCGTTTATTGGCTGCTGCACCTGAAATCAAGGTAATTGCCTCAAGATTTTTTGAATAGCGGGTGGCATAGTGAATTACATTGACCATTCCCCAATACTTTTCAAAATTCAGCCGAGCCTTTTGAAGTTCAATTTCTTTGAAAGAGCCGATCACCAAAGGAGTCGTTGATGTTATTATGATTTGATTAAAACCTGTATGCTTTTTGAAGAAATCTCGAACAATTGACTCATCTGTATAATCAAATTTATTTGATCTGCTGACACTCATTACGTCGTGATTATGTGTTTTAAATAAGACGGCTGTTGCCAATCCAATGCCTGAATTTCCACCAATAATCAATGTCTTTGCCATTTATTCTCCTCTAAATGTTCTGTGATTCACCGATTGGCGTATTTGACCCAGATAGGTAGAATCGAGTTAAGGTAATCCATAAACTTCCAGAGACCAACTCGAAAGTCTACTTGGCCAAGTGGATTGAATTTGGCTTGAGGAAAGGCAATCCCAAATCCGAAAAGCCCGGGAGCGATAATTCCTGTTCGATCATCGTAATGGAGATACTCGTACTGCTCCAAAACGGGAAGTTTGCGCCTTTCGAAGCCGATGGCGTAGATCGCTTTATTACAAAGCGCTAAAGACTCTTCAAAAGTATGATCAGATGTCAAAACTCGTTTAAGATTGTGAGGCGGCATGCCATCGAGGTGTTCTTTGGCCCATTTTGCGCTAAACCCCTTGAGTCCAGTGTCGTCAAAAAGGATCCAATCGTCCAGGAAGACGGCATACCTATGAGGCGAACGGTAAAAGTTAATGACTTTTTTTGCTTTTAGCTCAATGAGATTTGCAAGGACAAGGATAGCCGAGTGAGAAGATCCGAAAACGGCAATTGTATCCTGAGGGTCAATTGCTTCTTTAAGTTTCTCAGGATCAAGAGCAGCTTCCAGGTTGATGAGTTCAGGACCCACAATGGGAAGAGTCTTGCATTCAGAGCCAATCGCAAGGATTGCATTTTTCGCATAAAGAGGCCCATGTTGTGTTTTGATTTCCCAGTGACCTTGAAAATGAGAGAGCGCCAACGATGTTGTTTGGTGCGAATGGACTCTCTTTTTTAGATGATTAGTGATCCATTGAAGAGGTTCGGCAATGTATTTGAGAGCACATGTTTCTTTTGGATCTAAACTTTCTAAGTGAAATTTTGAAGAACGACTTTTAAAGTTAAATGCTTCGCAGTCGTTGAGAAAACGAAGAAAAAGATCGACACTTGTATTGCTCGGGACGTGGCTCCATTTTTGCCCCAGATCTCCCACCATAAAATGCGGATCTATCCAACCGATTTTTTGAGTTGGAATGCCTTGATCTATAAGCTTGCCAACAGCAGCGATACCTGCGGGGCCCGCTCCTATTATTGCCCAATCTAATACTGAGGAAGCGCTATGCATGATAAATATCTCCCAGATTCTCTCTATAAGGAAAAAAGAAGAAGGAAAACAACTATAAAAAGCTTTTTTTGTTGAAACAATGTGAACTAATGTGATGACGCCACAACAGGAATATCTTTGAAAAGAGAGAAACTCAAAGAGTAGTTTGTATGGAGTGCTAAAAAAAGCCAGAAAGCAAAAAAACCGAATCGTAGCCAGCTTTCTAAGGGATCTTGTTGTTCTCTTCGCAGTACTGAATAAACGATTCAATCTCATCTGAGCAAAGTAGACGAACAACATCATTAATTTCGTCATCTGGCCAGTTCCACCAGGAGATGCGAAGTAGCGTTTCAATGACATCTGAGGAAAATCGATACTTTACCACTCTAGCAGGATTGCCTACAGCGATTGCATAAGGGGGAACATCTTTAGAAACAACTGCATTTGCTCCAATGACCGCACCATCTCCAATGGTTACTCCAGATAAAATGGTGACACCGGTGCCTATCCAGACATCATTCCCGATAATGATGGGACCCTTGCCTGTGGGATGTCCTTGGAGCTGTGTTGCATTGCTCCATCCCGAAGGGAAGCCCATGAAGGGGAAAGTGGAAATCCAATCTGTTCTGTGATCGCCGCGATGGATCATTTTCACCCCTGGAGCAAAAGCGCAGAAACTTCCAATTTTAAGGCATTTGTCATAAGGAAACATCATCTGAAGATCACAGTCATAAGACCATTTTCCTACATCCATCCATGTGTTGCTTTCTAAAAAACGAACGGCATGGAGAGGTAAATAGGCAAGACATGCAATCAAAAATGGGACTAATTTTCGCATAAACAATCCATATTTGGGTGAGATTTTTTGTAATGCTGTAATCCATCCATAATCCCAAGTATTCCTGGGAACTGACTATGGTAGACATTGTTTAACTGCTTTACGATTTCGATCAGTTTAGGTTCAGAATTTCCAACCGCAATGCTTTTCAATCCGGTCTGAAATAGAGGCAGATCATTCAAAGAGTCTCCACTTGTCACCACTATTTCATGGCTAATCTTCAAATCGTCCAGCAAATTGAGCAGACTAGATCCTTTGTTAACTCCTTTCGGTAAAATATCCAAATACATATCGCAGGACAAAATGTAATCAAATCCAGCCTGATGAATTTTCTCCAAAGTCTTACTTTCCAAACGATGCGGGTCGTAATAATAAGCGACGCGGTAAGGAGGGTCAATGGGTTGCAGCTGAATCCCTGGTTCGCTCTGCAATAAATCTCTTAAAGTTTGATTGCCATTATTCCATGTGAGTGAAATGGTATCTTGCAAATGGCTCACGGGAGTAAAGTCCATTCCACCCACAATATGCGTTCCGTGATCTCCCAAAACAAAGTGGGGGTAGGGCAAATAGCCGCGCTGGCAAAAGCTTTTGACAGTTGCAACAGGTCTACCTGTCGTATAAATCAGCAGAACTTGCTCGCACAAACTGGCCAGCTTACTGTAGAAATATTGCTTAGTCTGAGCATTTCCCTCTAAGAAAGTACCGTCTAAGTCTGTGGCTAAGACCAGCTGATAGTGCATCGCTTTGAGCTCCTTTGGAATGACGAAGTAAATTAATTTAGAAAACGAAAAAAGTCAAAGAATGGTTTTGAGAACTTTTGATTGGGAAAAATTTAAACTTCCTTTAATCTAAAGGACCAACCGAGGGGGGTGTAACCTATGCCAATTATGGAAGAACTCAATAATGGGATCAAAGATGCCATCAGAAGCCGAGATCAAATAAGACTGGATACCTTGCGCGCTCTCAAATCAAAGATTCTGGCTGTAGACGCTAGAGGTAATCTTCCCGATCCCGATGTGATCAAACTGTTCAAAACTTATTTTGGCAACCTTCAAGAAGCCCTAGAGCAGGCGCAAACGGCAAATCGCCCTGAGATCGCTGAAAGGCTGAAGACCGAAATTATCATTGTGCAAGAATTTTTACCCAAAGCTCCTTCTGCAGAAGAGACGAAAAAAATCGTGGAGCAAGCCATTGCTGAGTCTGGAGCCAAGACGAAAAAAGATCTCGGCTTGGTGATGAAGGGGATCATGAAACTCAATAGCGCAGTCGATGGCAAGCTGGCGAAAGATTTAGCAAGTCAATTATTGGCGGATTAATGAGATGGTTACTTGGCTGGGCGCTCTTTTTTTGTATGACTAATTTTCAAAGATCAGAAGCAGATGTGGAAAGTGGCTATCGCTCCCTTTGGTTGGAAGGGGAAAGGCGATCTTGGCCTGCTTTGCAAGGCGATTGTGTTTGCGACACCGCCATTGTGGGCGGAGGAATTTCAGGGGTGGCGACCCTCTATTATTTATTGACTGAGACAAATCAAAAAGTCGCTCTTGTCGAAAGAAATCGGATTGCCAGTGGGGCCACAGGCAACAATGGGGGATTGCCCACGGTCTACATTGAGCGGCCCATCGGTGAACTGGTTGAAGAATTCGGCCTTGCTAAGACGGAGGAGACCTTCCGTGAAATGGCCGCTGCCCATAGCCTTCTTGAAGAGATACATGCAGCGATCGGATTTTCAGAAAACCTTTGTCCTCTGGATGCTACGCGCATTGGACTCAGATCGGTACCCGAGTTAGTTTCCTGGTGGGAAAAAAACGATATTTTCTTTCAGCTAAGCAGTGAGAAATGGTCGACTTGGGTCGTCGATGACCCAGCGATCCGCGCGAGCATTCCCCTAGAGATGCGCTCATCGATTCGTTGGGTCTCTCGAGAAGAGATGGCTGGGGCTCTGAAGAGAAAAAAATTAGACTATGTCGCTCTGACAGTCAGAGAAAGGCATAGAGTGCGGATGAATTCTGCTGCTTTTTGTGATCGCGCGCTATGCTATCTCAAGGAAAAATTTCCCGATCGATGTGCGATTTATGAAGAAACGGAAATTTTGCGCGTCAACCTAACTGGGGAGGGGACTGTTTTGCCCCATTCGTTTGGAGCTATCCGCGCAAAAGACGTCGTCCTCTGCACCAATGCCTACGTGGACTTTTCCATCTATGATGATCGGTTGGGAAAAAGTGTGACGAAACTCCATGAATCCATCTATCCACGCGAAGGGTATATGGTAGCGTATGAGACCCAAGATCCGGATAACTCACTTGCCGCTGTCCTCGAAAGCGAGAACCCAAGCGTTCCGTATTGGTATCTTTCAACAGCACCGCTTTCTGCTCACGGGCAAAGTAGGATCGCTTGTCTCGGAGGACCCGAGTTCGATCTAGAATCCAGGACACCTGCTTTCATCGACCAACTCGGAAAAGAGAGCTTGGCGCATATCAACCAGTATATACAAGAAAATGGCCTTGATTGCCCATCTCCTCCGACTTATTTCTGGCATGGGACCATGGGCTACACCAAAAGCGGTCTTCGCTGGGTTGGCGAAGATCCCGAGCACTGCCATCTTTGGTACAACCTCGGTTGCAATGGTATTGGGATCTATCAAGCGGTATCCGGGGCGCAAAAAATTGCCCAAACGATGCAAGGGAAACACTTTCCTCCATCCCTTTTTGATCCTCCTACCAGGTAGACCATGACACAATCTCAAACGGACATTGAAAGCATTTACGAACAAGCACGGCGATACCTTCAAGGAGACGGCGTACCTCACTCCTATGAAAAGGGGATCCCCTATTTAAAAGAAGCTGCTGATTTAGGCCACGTGAAAGCTCAATACAATTTAGGTATTTTGCTGCATGAAGGGTTAGGAATTGTGCAGTCTTATGAAGAAGCTCATCACTATTTTGCATTGGCAGCAAACCAAGGACATCCTCGTGCTTATTACATGTTGGGCTGTTATTTTGCTTTTGGGTTTTGGCTTTCTCCTTCTGAGGAACAGGCATGCCATTATTTTCGTCTAGCGGCAGACGCAGGAATCGCAGATGCCCAATACGATTTAGGCGTCTGTTTATTGAATGGAAAAGGAACGTCTAAATCAGAAGAAGAAGCGGTACGCTACTTCACATTGGCAAGTGATCAGGGTAATGTGGATGCACATTACAATTTAGGTATTTGTTATTATCAAGGACTTGGAGCTTTAGTTTCTCATGAAAGAGCTATTCACTATCTTGAACTCGCTGTTCAAGGTAAGCAAACAAAAGCCGCTGCAGCTCTTGAAACTGTCATGATGGCTTCAAACCTATCCCGCTAAATCGCTCTCATTCTCTTTGAACTGTTTCCATTTTGGAAACAGTTGCTTTCGCTATAAGTTCTTGACATTCACTATCGATTCCCTATAGAGAATAGTTATGCGACATGTCCCGATATGCTGGAAATTTTTTGGAAAATAAATCGAAATTTTCAGAATGAGGAATATTGACAAATCAACCGGGCAATAACGTGACTTGGATCCAATGAATCTCTCCCATCAAACCACTCCTAAACAACGGTTCATCATTCTAGCGACTATTCTCGGTAATTCGCTAGAGTGGTTCGATTTTATCTTGTTCGGGATGATGGCGCCCTTTTTTATCAGCCTTTTTTTTCCAGAGAGTTTGAGACAGTCGCCTTACCTCTATCCAGGACTTATGGCTATTGTCGCGGTTGCAAGGCCGATCGGAGGGTTCATCTTTGGAACGATGGGGGATAAAAAAGGCAGGAAGTTTGCACTTGTCCGAACAATTTGCTTCATGATCATTCCACTCTTCTTAGCTGCGCTCTTGCCATCCTATCAAGAGATTGGCCCTATGGCGGCTTTTCTTTTTATTTTTATGTTTCTTCTGCAAGGGATTAGTTTGGGAGGAGAATTTCCAGGTGCTGCTGTTTTTCTCATTGAATCGGCGAAAAAACAGACCCTCGGCTACATCGGGAGTTTTGCGTACTTTGGGATTTTTATTGGTATCTTCTTTGCGATGATTGAAGTGAATTTGCTCACTTCAGCAGTGACCCTAGAAGGACTGCGGGCAGGGCATTGGAGGATTCCCTTTTTTCTCAGCGGTATGATTGGGATCTTCGTTCTACTCCTTCGCCGTCTTTTGCGGGAGACCCCCTTTTTCCAGGAGGCGAAACATTATGGATGTTTACTCAAGGAACCTCTTTTCAGTACATTCCATAAATACAAAAAATTGATTTTCATCGGTATCGGCCTGATGGTTATGGATACAGTGGGGTTTAACCTGGTGCTGATCTACTCTTCTTTCTATTATTCATCAGTACTACATCTTTCCTATTTTCACTCTATGCTGCTGCAGTACTTCTCCATTGTATTATTTCTGGTTACAACGCTAGTTGCAGGTAGATTATCTGATTTTGTGGGGGTCCGCCGTTTTGCAAAGTATGTTCTATGGATCCTTTTTTTTCTTGCATCCCCGATTTACATTCTCATGGATATGAAGATCTACTGGCTTTTGTTTATTACACAAGGAGTACTCTCCATTCTCATCGCCTCTTACTTTAGCGTGCTTCCCGTCCTTGTGACCACTTTGTTTCCCATTGAAGTGCGTTACAGCGGCACTGCGACAGCAATGAATTTTGCAATCGCGATTTTTGGCGGTTTGGGTCCCTTCATCGTAGTGCGGGTGATCGGCCAGTACCACAGCCCCGCTTGGCCCAGCCTTTACCTCATGATCGGCTGCGCGGTTTCACTCTTGAGTCTGTCCTATGTGCACAACCCAAAAAGGTCGGTTGCTAAGATGTGATCAGTTGATTTTAGGTGGGTGTATTTTCATAGAAAGTTTGGGGCTTTGAACCTATCACACTAAAAAGTTTCTGTCGATTTTCTGGTTCTTTGGACGCAATTGCTGAATTTTGATCCAATGTGGACACGCGCAAACTCTGCTCATCAGGACGGAGTTATGCCGATTCTTGAATCAATTTCGGTATAGCGTGCCGCTTGTTTTAAACTCATTCATACATCATAATATCTCATATGTCGATGCGCGAGGATATCGCGATTTCGTAAAGCAAGTTCCTCTATAGCAATACTCTCGACATGAGTGCTGTAGCGAGAGGTCTGGGTAACTCCAGATAGGTCGAAAGCACCCGCCGAAACGATCCACAATAAAAGTGCGACGTTGTAGGAATCTCCTCCCTTTAAGGAGGGGAGGATGTCAATGAGCTAGTTTAGTCAAGTCCGATATGATACGATATTTTCCATAGGAAATACAATGAGACGATTAATTCTTCTATTCAGCATGTTTCTTGCGACATTGACTTGCTGTATCGGGTACGCCGATAATAAGATAAAAGCTAATGAGCAGGTCTCTTTAGAAGTCCTCCTTTTAGAGGATCAATTGATTCTTAATTTTGTCTCCCACCCAGAATTTCTTGATCATTTTCGAGAAAGCCAAAAAAAACGGCAGGAACTCGCTTTCCTTTGTAAAGACAAAATCAACCAATTAAAACAAGCTTTTCCTAACAATTATCAAGTAGCATTGTTCGAAAAGCGCACCGAGCTAGCATTTAGCCAATTCGAAAAACCACTTCCCTATGAAGAAGTCTTCGCTCCTCTTCTAGTATATGGGCTAGGGGATACCTCTTCTATCACTGATTCAGACACCTTAAAAGAGGTCCAAGCCATTCAGGTGAAAATTTTTAAGAACTGGCTAGCTAGATTCCATATTGGATTTGAAGATCCGAATTTATTAAAAGAAATACGCGCATATGCCATTCGATCTCCACTTGATATATTTTCTAAACTAATCGCTCCCTTTTTAGAAATGCTCGAAAATCAGGGTAGAGATTTTGATGATATCATCGACTTTTATACCTATGATGACCATGATGAAAAATCCGATCCTTATTCTGAAGAGAACACGACACACTTCGAAATGGATGAAGATTCTTTGAAAGAAATTGTCCATGCCTATGGGGCCTCTTTGAAAGAAACTTTGGATGCGACTCAGTTTGATGAAGTTACAGATTTTGATGAAGACTCACCCGTTGGCCAAGCAATTGAAGCAACTGCAGAAGAAATAGAGTCATTATCTACAGAAATCGATGAAAATTATTTTTATTTCAATGTGATTGTTGATTTATTCCTGAAAATTAACAATCGTTGAAATTTAATGAATACTGCTTCTTTGTCTATATCCTACTGCTGGATTAGATGGGTCTGTTTTTGAGCCTAAGCGAAGTTACGGTGGACAAGGAGTGAGTTGGGAGCAAGATTGAACGGGATCGATGACACCCGATATGTTGATCACACCTATGTTCATGGTATCTACATTGCATGGGCTTAAGTTGAAGACTCCACCGCCTGGATTGGAGAGAAGATAACCAGTGCTGCTGTTATTGCCGGTAAGAGTTAGGCATGCCGTAGGACTCGATAGGCTGGAACCAATAAATACGGCTGTACCTGTATTAGCGGATAGCGTGTTGCTCGTCACAAAACCCACAAAGTTTGTGAACTGTTCGATATCGAGGCCTGGGGCTGCGTTCGATGACAGGTTTTCGCAATTGCTGATCGTATTACCCGAAATATCCAACGTCAAAGAATTGATGCCCGTGGGAGCATAGCTGATAATTCCTGTCCCTTGGCATCTGTTAATTTCGTTATCTAGTATTGTTAGGCTAAGAGTTGAGAAGTCTTGGTTTATAGCAATTCCATTGGAAGCATTTCCAATGTCTGTAATGGTATTATTATTAATTGTAATGTTTCCGGTTGAGGTAGATCCAGAGCTTATGATGGCAATACCGTTATCGTTGGTCCCTGCGATCGTATTGTCTGTTGCAGAGAGCGTGAAGATATTTACGGGAGTTGCAAAAACTAAGCCAGAGCCTCCAATATTGGACATGGTGTTTTTAGATGCTGTTGCTTCAAGAGTTGTAAATGCGCCGCTGGTATGCAGATAAAGAGCATTGGATGTATTTCCGGAGAATGTATTGCCGGTCAATGCAATCGAGCAATGATCAGTAGTTCCACTTGGAATGATTACAAAGCTTGATCCTAAGCTCGACTGAGATCCTGTTCCGTTATTTGTAATCGTATTGTTCAGTACGGTGATAGCAGCATTGACAACATTATTGAGACCAAACCGGATGCTTCCCGTTGTGTTGCCGTTAAAAATATTATTTTCGATATCGACAGTGAAGGTATTGCTATTGGCTGATATCTCCAGTGGGACGCTGGAAACAGACGTTTGGCCAGTAAATGTATTGTCTAAGCACGAAACGGTGGATGTCCCATTCAGAGTCAAAAAAATGCCGTTCACATTATTCAATAATTGATTGTTCGTTAAGGATATGGAGGAATCGCCAGAAAAGGTAGCCTCAATCGCAAAAGTACTGGATTTTGTGATCGTGCAAGAGGAGACCTCCAAGCTTTGTGGATTGACTCCAAAGATGGCATCGTTGAGCGCCGATGTAATGATCAAACCGCTGATAGAGTTATTGCTTGCTAGGGTGATTGCATTACCCTCTGTATCGATATTGGTGTTCGTAATCGTGGGCGAAGAGCTGCTTTGAGCAGGGATGGTCACTTTCCCTGCAGAAGTTTGTATAGAGTGGTTAATGCCAGAGCCCCATAACTTCTGACTTGGCTTTAAAGCAATTCCGGAATCCATTCCTGTCGTTGTCCCATCGCCCGGGAATACGTAGATAATGTCATTTGGGGAGGAGTTCTCTTGGGCTAGAGCGAAGCTTGGGTAAGGACTTGCGTAGGTGCCGTTTGAATGGCTTGTATTATTGACGAACACAAAGAAGTAGGGGGCTCCTGTAGCAGGATCGATAGCGACGTTGTTTTTTCTAATCTTGTCAATGACGATGATCTCTTGTCTTCCCACCGGCTGCAACATTCGGTTGGTTAGCGTATTTGCCACTTTGCAAGTGCGCCCCTGTTCTTTGACCTTTGATTTATGGCCAAAAGACAAGCTTAGAGAGAGCTGACCTTGGAGATTATTATGAAAGGTTCGGTCGTATGAGTCGCTGATTTCCAGAGTTAAAATATCTTTGAAAATACCAGCGATTCTTGCTTTTCCACCCCATGTAGGGTGGTCCTTTTTTCCCAGAAAAAAGTAGGGACCTGCTGCTGTATAGAAATCAAAGGATTCAGATTTTCCAAAGTGAAAGCCAAACTCCGCATCAGCCCCCTTCATAGCAGTTTGATACTTTTGCCTTAGCAGCATGTGATGGCCAGAAAACCTACGGAAGATAGTCGCATAAGGATTGCTGATCTTTTTACCAACAGGCAAATAGCCATTTATCCGAAAATCAAATAGCTCTCCGAGAGTTTCAAGGCCAACTCCCAGCTGATTCGAGTGAAAGCGGCCTGTATTTCTATAGTCATAGTAACTGTTGATGCCGTACGCTCGATTTTTCCATAATGTGCGTAATCCAGCGCCGATATTGGATGCCCATTTCCCGTTATTAAAAACATGGGTCCTGGCATCTAGAAAGGGGGTGACTGACCATCGACTGGGATCTGAGGCGAAAAAGGCTTCGAGGGTCGTGTAACCCTGATCATAGCCAATACCGCCGCTTTCAATATGACGGATGGTTGTGCGATAATGTTTTTTGCCATCAGCACAGGGTTCCTTTTGTGTATGAGAAGCAGTCGTAAAACTGCTTAAGAGAGCTGCGCAAAAAATAAAACGAAACATATCTACCTATAGGAAGCCTATGCTTCGTTTTATCTTAAGACTGCCATTAGGATCAATCTTTTCAATGGATAGGCCTAAGCACGATTTTCTGATAAGGATTACAGGGGGGGCTTAGTAACTTAGCCTACTTAAGTAATGCGTTCCTTTTGCAATATAAATATCTGTCGCATTAAAGATCTTAATCTGCTCATTTATCTTTGTGCTGAGCACAGAGAAAGGTAAGTCGCGATATTCGCCTTGATTGGGATCGAAAAAGATGTATTTATTATTCTCTGTCTTTTTTATTAACAAGGAGTGACCGACAAAATTAGAGCTTTCTCGTTTGAACACTTCAAGTTTCAAAGTTCCACCATTTTCGATATGTCCAAGTCCCTTGTTTAACAGTTCATTGTTCACTGATCTGTTATTGTTCAACAACCCCCATTGATCCCAAAAAAACAAGATGTTGTCTGGATAGATTTTAAGTAAAATAGCAATTGCTTTGAAAAATATTGAATAAACGTCAAGTAGGTGGCTTTTTGTGATTTTATCTTCATTCAACCTGCTAATTGTTACACGGCTCTTCAAATAGCTATATTTTGTTCCGCGACCTAGGTCATTATCGATCAGAATACGGTTGCATATGAGCTCGCAAAGGCCATTATATTTTTTATAAAAACCCATAAGAGTTTTGTGTTTTACGAGGTCCAATTTTTGAATAACATCAGAGCCTTGATTGAATGGGATAAATGAAATCTTACTCATGCAAAAAAACCTAATCAATAATTATAAATACAATAAGACAGTTGCCTGTTAATTGCAATAATACGTTTTATTTTGTTGATTAATGCAATAATCATTTTTTAACATATGGAATTATAATGGAATCAGTAAAGTTTTGGTTATTCACAAAAGTATTATTAAAAATTATTTAAAGTTGAAATAAAAAAACAGGATAGGTATGCTTTTAAAATTAGAAAATGAATAATTCTTATAGATTCAAAGTGTCTAATTATTATAAGTGTGAGATTTTAAACTAATCACAAATCTACGATTGGTAACAAGTGAAATTAATCCTGAAAGATCTGGAAAATAATAAGTAAAAAAAATGACTGCTATTAATTACCCCATTCTCTATCAAAGAGATTACTCTCGAGATTTTCCGCAGCCTATTAAGGATGCTACAAGCTGGCACTGGCCTCAAAGAGCTACTGCAGCACTCCCATTATTATCCCTCCACCGCTCATGCCGCGTTCCCCTTTCGATGGCTCTATCTGGAGCTCGCGTTATCACACAAATGGCTGCTACCTTAAAAGCAGTAAAACGTAAAGATATGACCCAAGCCGTGTATCAATTTTTCCATTCTTGTTTGACTACTGCCGCCTTTGGCTTTCTCTTTTTTCAGCCTGTTTTAAGCTATGCAGTCACTTCGTTTAGCGATTTAATAAACGATATGAACGAATTGAAAACGTTCGCTAGTATAGGTGATGGTTGGGGTGCCTGTAATGCATTTTCTAAAGGAATGCTCGATGGACTATTCCTTGCTTCTATACTCTATGGATCGATAGAAATTGTAGCTGTCTGCGCTACTATCCAGATTGTTTTAGAACTCTATAATTCGGGCAAACATTTTAAAAACGGGGATTACTTTGAAGGTTTTTGTCAGGGCATTCTAGCAGCTGCCCATTTAAAGGAAGCCATTCCCCAATATAAACTCCTCCAATGGAAATATGAAACTGCCCCTCTTCTTGAAGGGGCCTTAAGACGCAATAAACAAGGGTTTGTCTATCTCGACATTCCTGATGAGCAAATTTTTTCACTTCTCAAATACTGTGATAAAATGGGAATTGAGCCTCCTCCTTATTTCAAAAAAGGGATGGCCGGCGGCCATATCAGCGTCATTGCAGCCGCTGAGAAGACAGGAAAAATTGCTAAACTAGGCCAGAAATTTTCCTTCCGGATTTCCCATGCAGACTCCTTTGATCTGGGAAGCAAAAAAATTCATCTCGTAGCTGTCGCGTGCCCTGAACTAGAACAAGTACGTTTAGAGCAAGGGCTTTCTCGCCGCCTTGGCGGGGATCATGACTTTCACATCACCTACGGCATAGAGTAAAAGCTTAGCCGTTCTATGAGACGACCGTTTTCTCGAAATAAGTATCGGAATTCAATTTAACTTTTTTTTCTTTGATTGGTTTCGAGATAGTTGAGCTTCAACTGGACTTTAAGAACCGTCCAAGAGAATGGGGGCGGTTGGACTCGAACCAACGTAGTCCGAAGACGAGGGATTTACAGTCCCTTGCAATTGCCGCTATGCGACACCCCCTAAAAGAAGGAACAAGAAATGAATGCTGGCGAAAGGACTTGAACCCTCAACCGTCCGCTTACAAGGCGGATGCTCTACCATTGAGCTACACCAGCGATCAAGTACTGAAAATATTAGCAGGAGGCGTTTTTTTTACTCAAGAGGTTTGTACTCAAAACCCTGAAAATATCCCCCTTCCTACCTGGAGAGGTAGAAAGGGGGATTGTGTTTTTAGGTTTCAGAAGTTGGATTTGCAGTCTGCAATGCGGTCTGGCTGCGCTTTTTTTCATAGCAAATAAGCGTAGGCAGAATCGCAATGACTGAGAGGACAACGACGGCGCTCATGGGGTAGATTGTCCCGTTGTAGCAGGAGCTTGTAAACCCAATGACGATAGTGGCAATCAGCAAGCGGGCACATGTCAAAACGCTGGCTGTAATCCCTTTGATATTGGGAAGGATTTGCATCCCTTCAGGGAAGTAGAGCCCAATGATCCAGTTCGCGCCAAAGGCATAGATGACCATGCCAAGGGTGAGCAGGTAAGGGTTTTGCGGTGTTAACAGGGTAAAGACGGCAAGGATCAAAACTCCGAGCACCGAAAAACGGATCCCTGCTTTTTTAATAGCGGGGATACCTCGCTTGGCGATATTGCGATTGAGGATAAGGCTTCCTAAGACCCACCCGCCAAGCATTGCGCCTTGAATGAGGGGGAATAGGGCTTTACTCATCCCGAATTCCACGACGAAAAGGACAGATGTTCCAGAGAGAAAGGCAATATACCCTGCAAACGGAAGGCTGGTGGCGATGATCATTTGCCAAAAGGGGACACTGCTAAGCGCGAGCTTAAAGTCGGCGATGATCGACTTCGTTCGAAATGGGACTCTTTTTTCCTGAGGAAGAGTTTCTCCGAAGAAGAAGATGCAAACCAAAAGGCTAATCAGAACGAAAATCGCGATGATCAAGAAGTTTGATCGAAAGCCAAAACTTT
>JAHFTO010000069.1 GCA_023269355.1 Chlamydiota bacterium
GAGCCAAATATGCAGGTATAGTATAGCGGCTATTATGCGTCCTTGCCAAGGACGAGATACGGGTTCGACTCCCGTTACCTGCTCCAAGCTCTTAAACCAGAGCGCTCTTTTGAGTGCGATAGGTGAAAGGCTTGGAGGTTAATTCCCGGAGGGGGGGGCATCTGCTCCAAAAGCGCAAAGCGCGCGTTTGCTAATGAAGGCGAACAGTTCCCGCCTCCCATTTTTTACGTATTCAAAAAGCCCACCTTTACAAGGTGGGCTTTTTCTAGAGATAAACAAAATTCTTTAGGACTTAGTTAAGTGGTGGTCCCATTGGGCCCTGTGGTGGAGGGTTGTTGTTACCCTGTGGTGGAGGGTTGTTGTTACCCTGTGGTGGAGGGTTGTTGTTACCCTGTGGTGGAGGGTTATTACCCACATTATTGTTTGGTCCCATATTGTTCGATCCCGATGCTGGCTGCTGTGGTCCTGCACGTCCTGCTGCCTTGTCGGCTGCATCGCACTCAGAAGAAGTAGACTGTCGGCCAAGCGACATACAGAACATACCGCCGGAAGTTGAACCTTGTCGGTTGTTGTTTACAGTATTGTTTTGTGGAGCTGTCGAGTTGTTAAGATTACCTCTTGAGTCTTTTCCAGTATTCATTGGCATCTTGAATGCATCATTTCCGGTAGTCTGTTGCATTGGAAACTGCATCTGTGGAGCCTGATTTCTATCAGTTGGCATTCGAACCTTTGAAGAGTCCTGTTGCATTGGCATCATCTGCTGCTCCTGTTTCATGTCCTGGTTCATGTCCTGAGACATATCGGCTTGATTTGCACTACGTTCACTGATGAAATCAGCGAGACCAGTTTTTGCAGCCTCAAGAGAAGTTACGATACTAGAACAATCGCCTTCTGATTCACCACCAAAATTCTGAGGTCCCATGCCTTGTGGAGCAGATTGCGGTCCCATGCCCTGTGATCCAAATGGCTGCGGTCCCATGCCCTGTTGCATAGCATTTCCAGATGGCTGAGAACATGCCATAGCATCAGCGAAGAAGTCGCTAAGACCATCAATTTGATCCTGTGGAACTCGTCCTTTACTAAGAGCTGATCGAACTTTGTCTGCAGCCTTTCGAACATTCTTAAGTGGCTTCATGGCAGTTGTAAGAGCTTTTTTAGCAGTCGTAACGGCCTTCTTGGCAACCTTAAGTTTTGCCTGAAGTTCCTTCATATCCTTAGCGGCCTGAGCAATCTCAGTCCGGTCAGTAAGATCCATGAGAGAATCTCGGAGATCCATCATAGAAGCATTGATCTCTTCGACGTCAGCCTGAGCTGCATCAAAATCTGCCTGAGCTGCAGTGAGACCTTCGCTTTTAGGAACTTCAAACTTAGCGAGAAGATCAGCTGCGCCCTGAGCAGCAGCAATTTCTTTGCTGAAGTCAGGCTGACCACCACGCTGTGGACCCTGTTGAGAACCACCTCGAACGCCCTGTGCAATCACAGAGGTCTGGAAAAGGTAGGCTGCACTCACAGGAGCGAGTACAAGAGCTAAAATAGTGCTTCCGGCAGCAAGTGCGGAGGCGAGAGATCTTTTGGAAGATCCCTTCGATGAATTCCTCATATTTTTATTTTTGTTAGAAAATAAGGAGGAAGGATTGTTTTGATCCTTTGTTACATTATAACATAAAATAGGAAAAACGCAAGAAACAGTGAGGAATAGGTGAAATCACCACAAAAATCCTCGTTGAAGACGAAAGGAATACCTGATATACTCTGCGGGCAAATGGTCCTTTAAAGCTAGAAAGAAGACTTTTACCACCACATGCCGAAGTAGCTCAGTGGTAGAGCGCTGCCCTGAAGAGGCAGGCGTTGTCAGTTCGATTCTGACCTTCGGCACCAAAGTAAATTTTCTTTCATATACACGAAAAAACGCGAAGCATTTTTAGCTTTACCTCTTTTTCCGAGGGACGAGCTTTTTGTTGCTTCCAAAATAGTCAAATATATGGTATAATACAAAAATAAAATAAAAAACAAAAAATGAACCAACCTGTGGACCTTGAAGAGTTGAATAAAAACCTTACGGCAATAAATCATGACCTCAATCATGTCGACGCGATTGTGAGTTTGATTTATAAACAGCAGGATCTTGATTCTCTTAAGAATGAGCTTGATCAGCTTAATGTCGATCAAAAATAGATAACCCCCTAGCACATGAATGAAAATCAAGTTTCTCTAGGAGAAGCCAAGGAGAAAAGTGAACAAAAAGGAGCTCTAGAAAAGACACCCACCAAACTTTCCGCAAAAGAAAAGGAGCAAATTCTAAAGCGTTATGAACAGACAAATAGGCGAATTGAAAGCACGCAAAAGAAGCTTATAGACTGCCTGAAGTTGATGAACAGTTTACCAAAAGACAGTTCTAGCCGGAAAAGAATCGGAAAACTCTACAATGAGGCAAAGAAGATATTCGATAGCGTTAATGGAAAACTTCCCCAGTATATCGAAAATTATCAAGACATTACTCTCGTGCTGGCGCTTAGCGCATTACAAGAGCGTGAAAGGCAGAGTTTTGTTGATACACTAAAGAAAAGTGGGTTAGAGGAAACAAGGGTAGGTGGAGAACTTTTCGATGTCGAAAAAGATGCCAGAAAAATAGTAAAAATGATCGAAAAGCTACAGTCCTGCAACTTCTCACAGCAGGACATGGGAAAAATTCTAACGCTTCCTGGGATCGGAAAGCAGAATTGCCCATTAGATGGACTTGTAGATTTTATGGCACAGGCAAAGGATTGTGGACTCACGGTTGATGACGCAAAGCCATTTTGGACAAATGCAGATACGAATGATCGTCCAAAATTGATGAGTATTATAGCGGAATTACAGAACGCAGGGATTACGAAAGATTACTTCAATACATATAAGCCATTTAAATCTAGTAAAAAAGATGTCAAAGAGCTGAAGAGTTATATGTCGCTACAGGGTGATGGTTTCACGCAAATAGAGATATCAGATATAGCGTGCCTAAACGATAAGGATGGAGGCACACCGAACGCAGCTCAACGAGTAGAATATTTTAGGACAATTCATAAACGTACCGGGCTTGGTTTTCAGGGTATCAAGCTTCTCTATACGCATGAAAAAATGGTAGCACCAATAATAGACTATGCTGATAAATTAAAGAAAGCAGGACTAGAGCAGTTTGTCGAAATGATCGACCTGGTGTACGAAATTGAACCGCGAGTAGATTACATAATTCCAGAGCTCAGAAGAATGGCAGGCGGAACAAGAGGAAATAAATATAATAGACTTTTAAGGATAAAAAAATTCAAGACGGAATACCCAGATGTAAATCTTTTTACCAAAACAAAATACGCAAATGATAAAGATGTCAGGGGCGGAGAGACAGCGCTTTGCATAGACCTCTTCTACAAGCAGAGTCCAGAAACGAGAGAGTTTTTGATACATGTGATGAGGCATACTATAAGTACTTCTTTTGAAAATATGTGGATTTTCTTAGGAGATCCAGCACTCCCTTTGGCAATTGGGGTTTACAACAAATTACCAGTAAAAGATTATGCTTATGCGCTAAAATTAGGACGAAATCTTTTTCTGGAAGGCATAACGAAAGTCCCATCCGAACGCGCATTGCAAGAGAAGATGAGGGAGCTCAGTGCAGCTCAGAATGCAGTGAAAGATATAGAGCTATTCGAAGGAAGAAATCTTGTTTTTGTTGCACACAATGAAGGAAGATTTGATACCGAAGATACACGATTTGGGCTATCAAAAAGTGTCGGTCCACAAGGAACAGTGTCAATGCACGCAACCATGAATCCAAAGCCATCACTCAAGGAGTTGCGGGAAATGAAAGAGGAGATTCTGACAAGAATTGCCCGAACGCCACCACCGATGACTTTTTATTTTAGCGGACATGGAAATGAGTCGCAGGTACATTTTAGCCATAGTGATAAGACAGATTACCTAGATCCAGAGAGACAGGCATGCTATATATCCGTAGAAGATTTCGCAAAAGCCGTGGCAAGTCGCAAGGAGAAATTCCCAGACAAAGCTGCACAGCTCAAGAAGGATATTTATATTTTTGCGACTTGTCGAAATCAGAATTTTATTCGATCTTTTTATGAACGTAATAGCAAGCTTGGTGGAGAACAGCCGATAACCCTAGGCGAGTCGGAATACGGGCAATATGCATTTGGAGGAGAGAAGAGTGGATTCGAAAGAGAGAAAATTCTCTACGGACTCGGTGAAAAAGGCACTACGATTGGCGACGTAATGAAGAATGAAAATAAATATGCAGACTCCGATCTTTCCATCTTCGTTCCAAACAAGCGTGGCCTTCCACAGCAAATCGCTGAAAATAGCAAAATCAAAACTGCGCCCGAAACACGGACAAGAGTATAGTATGCATGAATAATTCAAA
>JAHFTO010000010.1 GCA_023269355.1 Chlamydiota bacterium
ACGATCTGAAAGGCAAAGGACATCAGCCCTATCAGGCCAAGATTGCAGCCGGTTCTGGACAGCTCATCGGCAAAGGATTTGGGGAAAGCTTGCAGAAACTCGAATATCTCCCTGAGGCAAGAAGCGATTATATCGCTGCCATTTTTGCAGAAGAAACAGGATTTGTGGGGATGACAGGTCTGATTTTGCTTTATATGGGTGTGGGATTTTGTGGATTTTCGATTGCCCAAAGAGCTAAAGATAATGAAGGATTTTATATCGCGGCCATCTTTACCTTCTTGATCTGTTTTCAGGCATTTTTAAATTTAGGTGTGGTTTCAGGTCTTCTTCCCAGCAAAGGGACCAACCTTCCCTTTTTTAGCCAAGGAGGGTCCTCTCTTTTGGCCAATATGATGGCGCTATGTGTGATCCTCAACATCTCCAAACAATCAGAAAAGGTATATGCAAAAGAGTAAAATCTTAATAGCTGCAGGAGGAACAGGCGGACACCTTTTTCCAGCACAGGCGCTTGCAGAGCAGCTTTTAGAGAAAAATGCCGATATTGAGCTGTTTTTTGCGGGGGCGAAACTAAGCACCAACGCCTATTTGGACAAAGAGAGGTTTCGCTTCGTTGAAATTGCCAGCATGACACCCTTTCGCGGCAACCTCATTAAGGCCTTTGTATCGATGGGCATTCTTCTAAAAGGCATTAAGCAGAGCTGTCAGCTGCTCTCCAAGGAGAAACCCCATCTTGTCGTCGGTTTTGGCAGCTTCCATGTTTTTCCGCTACTTTGTGCGGCAAGACTCTTAAAAATTCCCTACTTCCTTTTTGAGTCCAATGCGATTCCTGGCAAAGTCGTTCGCCTTTTTTCAAAACGTGCACGATTGACAGGAGTCTATTTTTCAGAGGCAAAGCACACTCTGAAAGGAAAAACGGCTCAAGTGGAGATTCCTACAAAGAAAACAGCCTCTTCAAACTTTTCAAAGCAGCAAGCGCGCGAGCAACTACATCTTAACACCGATCTGACAACACTGCTTATTTTTGGAGGATCTCAAGGAGCGCAAGGCATCAATAAACAAGTTCTTTCAATGCTTCCTTTGCTCCAAACACATGTCCGCTTTCAAATCATCCATCTCACAGGCTCAGAAGAGACTGCTCAGCAATCTTCCGAGCTATGCCTTAGTTTGGGCATACCTTGTTATGCTAAAAAATTTGAGAAAAATATGGACATCCTATGGAAAGCAGCTGATGTCGCTATCTGCAGAGCTGGAGCAATGACTCTTTCAGAGCTCTTAGCACATGAAGTGCCAGGGCTGCTCATTCCCTTTCCAGCAGCTTCCGACCAGCACCAATTGAAGAACGCTTTAGTTTTAGAAAAAAATGTCGGTGGAGCTATTCATTTAGTAGAAAGCACATTAACTCCTGAGAAGCTGCTTGCAACTATTTTGCCGCTTGTAGATCCCCACTCCGCAAAAAGCAGCGAGATGAAGGCTGCAATCAAACATTATAAAACCCACGAAAAAAGAGCGGATTTTTGCCGGCTCATTTTGGACAACCATGAATAATCACTATCATTTTATCGGCATCGGCGGCATTGGAATGAGCGCGCTTGCTAAGATTCTGCTCCAAAAAGGAGTGACTGTCACAGGAAGCGACGTCGCTGCTTCCCATGTGACAGACCAATTGCAAGATATGGGAGCCCAAGTTTTTATTGGCCACCGCTCTGATAACATCTCACAACCTTCTACGGTGATCTACAGTACGGCTGTATCAGAGGAAAATCCTGAAGTGAAACAAGCAAAACGGCAAGGGATGGAGTTTTTACATCGCTCCGAGCTCTTGCACCATCTGATGGAAGGACATAGCCCTCTTCTTGTTACAGGAACGCATGGCAAAACGACAACCTCTTCTCTTCTTGCGCATTTACTCGTGTTCGCAGGACTCGATCCATCCTTTGCAGTCGGGGGTGTAATCAGTGGTCTAAATGCCAATGGAGGTCATGGAGCAGGAAACTATTTTGTCGCAGAAGCCGACGAGAGCGACGGCTCTTTTTTACAATATGCTCCTTTTGGTGCGATTATTACGAATGTCGATAACGACCATTTAGACTATTGGAAAACTCTGGAAAGAATGATCGAAGGATTTAAAACCTTTATAGATGGTGTTCAGTCGCCAAAGCATTTGCTCTGGTGCGGAGATGATGAGATTTTGCAATCCTTGAAACCTCAAGGCCTCAGTTACGGATTTGATGAAAAGAACGATCTTTACATTGAAAATTTTCGCCAAGACAAATGGAAGAACATCTTTGATATTCGTTTTGAGGGCACAGAATATACAGAAATAGAGATCCCTTTGATCGGCGGTCACAATGTTCTTAACGCAGCCGCAGTCTTTGGAATGGGAATCAAAATCCAGATTCCTGAAGACAAGATAAGAAGCGCATTCACCCATTTTAAAGGAGTGAGCCGAAGAGCTGAGCTTAAAGGAGAGCAAAACGGGATTGCTGTTTTCGACGACTACGGTCATCATCCCACCGAAATTTTTGCAACGCTAAGAGCCTTTAAGCAAGCAATCGGACATCGCAAACTCATCGTTGCATTTCAGCCTCACCGCTACACACGCACTCGCGATTGCATGTCGGAATTTGGGCCAGCCTTTGAGCCCGCAGATGAGGTGATCCTTACAGATATCTATTCTGCTGGCGAGCCGCCCATAGAAGGAATTACTGGCGAGGCGCTGTTTACAAAAATAAAAGAAAGTTCTTCTGTCGATATCCGTTATGTCCAAAGAGACAAGCTGGCTCAGTTCTTATCAAGCAGTTTGCGCCCAGAGGATGTTTTTGTCACGATGGGAGCAGGAGATATTACGAAAGTAGGCCCTGAAGTGTTACAACTGCTACCACAATGAAAAAAAAGCCGCCAGTTTACCTTCCGCTAACGCACGCACTAGCCTGGATTGTAGGATCTACCCTGCTTTTTAGCGGAAGCTCGCACCTTGCTCTGAAACACTATTTTAAAAATCAGAGGCAAAAAGCCCAAGATCCGCAGTTTGCCATACGCACTCTCATTCAAACCGGACCGCAAAAAGAAGCGCTTAAAACAGACTATCTCGCTGAACTCATCGGAATTTCTGCAGATAGGCCTGTCCATGTCTTAGGTTTTAATTTGGACCGCGCCAAAGAACACCTTTTGCAATCTCCCTTGATTTCAGCAGCAGATGTCAAGCTCATCAAGCCCAGCACACTGTACGTCGATTACACCATCCGTCAGCCGATTGCGTGGCTTGAAGATTATACCAACGTCGTTTTTGACAAAGAGGGGTACCTTTTTCCATTTACTCCCTTTTTCACACCCAAAAATCTTCCTGCAGTTTATTTTGGCATGAGTGCATTTGGGGAAAAGCCCTCCGATCTAGATCGAGAGACGGCTGAGTGGCATAAGCCTATGCGTGGAAAATACTACAGCCTAGCATGCGACATCCTCGCTATTGTCACCGATCCTAAAGTAGTCGATCTCTTTTCTATACAGCGCATCGATGTCTCCAACGCCTTTGCGGAAAGCTATGGGACAAGAGAGATAGTGATTCTTGCCGAAGATTACATCACAAAGAGCACCCAAGGAAAAGATCTTCAGTTGTGCATCCCTCGCATCTTGCGCCTGAGCACAAAAAATTATGCTCAAGAACTGGGTAATTATTTGAAGCTTAGAGAGCAGCTTTTAGAAGAAGAGGGGAAATTTACGCCTACCCATGAAAATCACTCTTCTCTCATTCGCCTGAAAGAAAAAATCATTGATCTTAGGCTTCAGAAACTCGCCTTCATCGAAGAGCGAAGGAATTTACTATGAGCGGGTGTTGCAACACCCGCCTTTCTTCAAATTCTTAGAATTGAGGAGTGATCTCGATGGGTTTATTTCTTTCAATGGAGTGATCCTGACCCGTTTCCCATGCTTTACCATTGAGCAGGATTTTGAAACTAAATGCTTGAAAAGGCTCGGTAGTTTCGTAGACCCAGGTATCAGTCCCCACACAGCGCAGTGGCAGCGCTTTTGCTGCATCCCAGCTCATTTTAGGACCATTTCCGCAAATCCATAAGGAGTTCCCAAGTCCAGTGTCACATTTAATGGTGATATAAGTCATGGGACGAGAAGAGGGGGCAGCATGCATTGAAGCAGAAGCGCGTTCAGAAGTTCCGGTCCCTGGGGAGGAGTGTTGCATTTCTTGCACCTTCGCCTTAATGATTTGCAGATTTTGAGCATACTTATTGTTGATTAACTTGATTTGTTCTTGATAGTTACTAAGTAAAACTTCAAATTTTTGCACATGTACTTGAGCGTTGTTATTTGATCCGAGTGGAATATGCGATTGAAATAATTTTTCTGTATTCTGATTGTTCTGTTTCACAATAGGGAAATCAACACGTAGTTGTTCTTGATCTCTTTCAAATTGCTCAGTGCATTCCTTCGTTGCTTTTTCCTGTTCTTGTTTATTTTCTTGGTAAGCAGTTCTGTACCATTTTTCAATATCATTTCGAGAGGTAATCTGATGCATAGTAACTCCAGGTGTTGAAGGGTTGTGAAAGCGGATAAGATATAACGGCTTAATAATTTAATCCAAACCGATTCATGGAAGAGCGAAGGAACCTATTATAGGCGGGCGTTGATACGCCCGCCTTTCTTCAAATTCTTAGAATTGAGGAGTGATCTCGATGGGTTTATTTCTTTCAACGGAGTGATCCTGACCCGTTTCCCATGCTTTACCATTGAGCAGGATTTTGAAACTAAATGCTTGAAAAGGCTCGGTAGTTTCGTAGACCCAGGTATCAGTCCCCACACAGCGCAGTGGCAGCGCTTTTGCTGCATCCCAGCTCATTTTAGGACCGTTTCCGCAAATCCATAAGGAATTCCCAAGTCCAGTATCAAACTTAATGGTGATATAAGTCATGGGACGAGAAAAGGGAGAAGCGTATTGGGAGAATTGCAGTTCTTTCTGTTCCATTTGTTCTAGCAGCTTAGTTCGAATTTTTTCCTGGTTTTGCATATATTTGTCGTTGATTGCTTGAACTTGCTTTGTATGGCTATCGCACAAAAGCATAATTTTAGCGGTGCGTGCACTTGCTTGCTCACTAGATTGTTCCGCAAGAGGGTATTCAAGTTTTAGCTGCTCTAAACTTTTATCAAATTGCTCATCGCATAGCTTCCTCGCTCTATCGCGTCCTAGCGTATTTTGTTCGAGAGCATCTTTTGTCCATTGTCCATTATCACTTGGAGAGCTGGTTACTTTCATTGAACACATAGTAATTCCTGGAGTTTTAGAGTTTTGAAAGCGAATAGGATATAATATCTTAATAATTATATCCAAGTTATACCCAAGCTTTGAGTCAACTTGGGTATATAGAGAAATTTACACCTTCTTCTTAGCTCTTGCACGAGCTGCATAGAATTCTCTTAATATATCAGAGGGCAGTTTTGCCAGAGCTTTTAGGCCGTAATAGAGTGACATATTCAGTCTGCTGCAATAAAAAATTTGCAGCTTTGGTAACTGACTCATTTCCTGAGGCAACGAGGTGATGGGGTTGTTACCTAGTTGAAGCGCTTCCAATTTTGTTAACTGTCCCATTTCCGGAGGCAATGAGGCAATGGAGTTGCCACCGAGTACTAACGTATCTAGCTTTGTTAACTGTCCCATTTCTGAAGGCAGCATAGTGAACCGATTGTTGGAAATATCAAGGCGTTGTAATCTTGTTGGCCACTGCCCCATTTCTGTGGGGAGTGATGTCAGTTCATTGCCGCTTAGGTCGAGAAAACCCATGAGTTTTAATTGGCAAACTACAGAGGGAACCGAATTCAGCTCATTACCCCGGAGAGATAATATCCATAAGTTTAAATGGCCTATTTCTTCCGGCAATGTAGTAAATTGGTTATTAGAAAGATCCAGCTCCCACAAATTGGCCATTACCGGCTTTCCCTCTAGTGTCATGGGGGGTAGTGAGGTCAGCTGGTTGTTCATAAGAATGAGGCGTTGCAGGCCTAGTAAACACCCAATTTCTTCTGGTAAATGAGTTAATTGATGTCCTATAAGTTTTAGTTCTTTGATGCGGGAAAGACTTTCGAAATGTGTTTCAAACCACTTAGGAAACTCTTCTGCCTTAGCAATCAAATCCTCAGCTGAATTCAACTTCTCAAGATTGAGATCGATATTCCCGCCCACTTGATCTTGAAGTTTTTTCCATATGATCAAGACATCACGCGCTCTGCAAATCGTTTGAAGTTTATTCATATCTTCAATGAGATCACTATTCATTAATCTTTCGATCTCCTTTTTCAGTTCCGGCCTGAGATTTTTAGCAAACACCCGTTTATAATCAAGTGACACTGAAGTAAATCCCTGTAAGGTGTAAAAGCAGTTTATTGCTTGCCTTTTTGTCGTAGCAATAAATTCTTTGTTTTTATTTTCCTCTAGAGGTGGTTTTTGGGATAGGCTGTTGTCTTCTGTTACGACGCTCCAACCCCAATTAGCCAATTCCTTCTGTTCTTGTGAAATTTGACTTTTTTGGAAAAGGTAAGAAGCCTGATCATAGTCATTATTAAAGTAGATCCCTGGGCTTGAAGTTTCTGATTTGAAATTAATTGGACTTATTGACATATATTACCTGCTCCTTATTTTTTAAATTGATTAGGTGTTATTCATTTGAATGAGCTTCTTGACTTTTACTTCCAAACTGGGGGGAATCTCAGCTCCTTTATTGACTAACGCATTCACCCATTGACAATTCCCCTTTTGAACAGCCATGGATAAAGCCGACATTCCATTCCTATCCTTTGCGTTAAGATCTAAATGATCATTTTCCAGTAAGATCTCAAATTTCCTATCAGCTTCTTCTTTAAGGTCATTGGAGCGATAATCTTTGTCACAGCATTCCATTAGAAAAGTAGTATTATAGTAAGAAGTTTTACAGTTGATGTCAGCGCCATGTCGAATCAATGTCCTAAATCCTTTTAGAGAGCATTCTTTGAACACGCGATGCAAAAGGGGATTCCCATACTTATCGACTTCTTTTAAGTTTAAATGAGGGGCCAAAAGCTCTAACAGCTCATCATTCTTCTTGTTTAATACCAACTCTAAAGCGCTGCGCCCGAAAGGATCTTTCACATCGACGTTAGCACCTTTGCTCAAAAGTGTTTTAACCATGTCGATCTGCTCATTTTGTATAGCTACATGCAAGGCGGTTCCCCAATGTTTATCATAGGCATTGACATCAACGCCGAGTTGAAAAAGATAATCAGATATTTCTACTTGATTGTCGGTAATTGCGGCATTCAAAGGGGTCATCAGTAGACTATCAGTATTACCGTATCTTTGGGGAAGATTGAGCAAAGAGGGATCAGATACAAGCAATGTTTTTAAGTTTGCTAAAGCTCCCGAAGATGCACAATCTGAGACGGTATAGGTCTTATCCTTGTCCAACGATAATCCTTGATGATTAATACGTAGAGGATATCCAAAACGGAAGCGAAACAGGTTTTCGCAAAGCGTCCCTTCTCCCTCTTTTCCCATAATTGTTTCCTCTTCCTCTAAATTATGCAACTCGGGGTCAAGAAGGTTTTTATTTTTTCTTTTCTGCTCAACAGCGTCTATCCCCTCTTCAAAATAATGCAGGGCATGGATGAGTTCATGAGCTAAGATAATAAAGCCAGCCCCAGGAATGAAAAATTTTTCTCCATCGGAATTAACAGAAATTTGATGGCTTACTGTTGAATCATTAAGAGTAAGATTAGTGACTGTTATTTCTTTGGTACACAACAAACGTGAATACGCTTCCGAATCATAAACAATTTCCAAGGGTTTATTAGCGTTTAATAGGCGTTTAAAGAGCGTCCGTCCCGGGCGGATGCTGACGAGTGTTTTGATGTGATCAGTGATTCTATGGTCGTTTTTGTCGAAAATGAAATTTGGAGAATTGATGAGTTTGTTATAAATTTTATTCGCCGAAATTTCACTATTCGGTTTCTCGGGTAAGAAACTCTTAAGATTATCAAGGTAGTTTTGAGATGAAATTAGTTTTATTGTCATATTAACACCAAATAATTTGTGTGTAAAAAATTTATTAAATAATTAGTTTAAGTTATTAACTCATAGAGCTTTGCGTTCATAAATTAATGTAAGTCGCTGAAATCCAATCACTAAGATGTCACTGTCTTGTGCCGGCTTTCAAATGCTTAAAGCCGTTTCGATGCAGCCCATATTATTAAGTTGTAATAGAAATTATTGCATTATTTTAGTTTAATTTCAACAATTAAATGATATAAAATGCTATTATTCGGTAAACATATAATAACAATAATTTTAAAAAGCAAATGTAAATATTAATTTTGAATTAGCGGGTAGTTTCTTTAGATCTAAGCAGTGATTATTTATTTAAATTTTCTATTATTGTTGATTGTGATATATTTGCTCATCCATTTTAAAAAATAACTGATTTAGGAAAGTTATGCCTGGGATTCAAGTATCTAAAGCACAAAATACTCCACCCGCAGTTCCAACTGCTGCACCCGCAACGTTTTTCAAAAGAGCTCTCTGGGCATTCGATTACGTTCCTATCCTAAGCACGGGAAAAGGAGCTGTTGATCTATTTGCCAAACGTTTTTGGAAACCTGAGCAGCCTGATCAGTTATCGTATTATTTTAAGACTTACTATCATCATCTTTCTGAAAAGGACAATGTCCGTTATATCGCACTCATTCCCATTATCGGTAATGGAACCATCCTTGTGCTGGACGGCAGCAAATTTGTAGGCGAGCAACTCGAGCAATTAGAGAGCATCGCAATCTTAAATAAAAAGGCTGCTGTAGAAAAAGCGATGAACGCTGTTCTAAATGGTAAAGACTCTACGGCCTATTTCGATTTATCTCGCGAATTTGAGCGTGCTGATTCTAAAGAACAAGAACGGATCTTAATCGCAATGAAGACTGCTGCAGAATCGGGGAATAAGCAAGCCTTTGAATTCATTGAGCACCGAATTCGATCCAATCCTTCTTCCAAAAATGATCTTTGCCAGTGGATTCTTGAACAAGCGGAAGATCTTTCCTCCCCCGTCACTCATCTGGCGTGGAAAAGAGTCAAATTGGAATATTCCTTTAAAGAGAAGCACATTCTCTCTTCTTATCTCAAAATGCTGGGGGCGGCTAACCTTCCTAAGGAAAGAGCATCCCATATCAAGGGACATCTCTATACGCTTGAATTAATAGGTTCCTTAGAACAGAAGACTCAAATTGTAGAGACCTATGTCAAGATGGCAGAAGGCGGTCACGTGAAAATGATGCACAGGGCGGGAAAACTCTATCACAGTCGAGGTAACCAGCAGGCTGCTGTGATGTGGTATGAAAAAGCAGCTCGAGCCGATCACGTTTCTTCGATTTTGAAGCTGGCAAAGAAAGCCATCGATCGCGGAGATGTCGAGAAAGCGCAGTTGTGGCTCTTCAAAGCAAAAGGACGCTGCAACTCTCTTTCAAAGCAGCTGCAGTATCGATCCGTAGAATTATCTATTGATCTACATAAAATGAGGCACTCGCGTTCTCCTTTTGACGACTTCTTTGCAGACGCTGGATTTTTCTTCGGCACTAGAAACCGCACCTACGGAACATCTAAGCCTCAGTGGTCAGGAGGAGGGTTTCAGTATGGTCAAAGGACAGAGCAACCTCGCGCTTATTCAAATCAAGAAACTCTAGCCTCTCTTAAAACTAAATTAGTTCAGACTATTGGCGAGTTTTCCAACCTTCAAGAAATTGAACAGAAATTCAGAAGGTGGAGTTTAAAAAACCACCCCGACAAAGGCGGAAATGAAGAGGAATTCAAGCGCGTTGTGAACTTAGTTGACGAATACAAGAAGCTGGCTAGGTGGTAAACGTAAGCACATTTTTGTAGCCGATTTTTTCCAACTGCTCCTGCTTTAGCTTCAATTTTTCTTCCAAGAGCGCAAGCACACTCGGATAAACAGAAGAATTGCTAAGTTCGGGATAGAAGGCATTTTCTCTTTGGTATTTTTCTCGGATATTGGAGAAATCTGCATCGTAAAAGAAATCGGCGCCAAAACATAAGGCATTTTCAGCTCCCAAGCTAAGGGCGTATTCAACATGGCGGACGATGGCAGTAGGGTCGGTCTGGTGGATGAAGGGAGCAAAAAAATTCAGTCCGATGAGGCCCTTTCTTCGGATGATTTCTTTGGCAATTTCATCGGGCAAGTTGCGCGGATAGTTGGAAATAGCTCTGAAGTTAGAGTGACTTGCAATCACAGGGATCTCAAATCCTTTTTGCTCAATAAAATTAATGATATCGTAGGCTAATCGATCTGAGGTGTGGCTCATATCGATCGCAATCTTTTTCCCATGCATCCATTCCAAAAGATGTTTTCCATCTTCTTTTAACCCTACTAGGGAGAGATTCCCTCCGCCAAAGCGGTTTTCATTGTCCCATGTCATTCCGATGTAGAGGATTCTTCCGAGTAATTTAAGGTATTCCTCGAGACGAGAGATGGCATCTGAAAGAGTTTCCGACTCGCTGGCAAAGCCGGAAGCATTTTCAATAGCTGGAAGGAGGCTAATTTGCGGAGACGCTATATTCAGCGTTCCTTGGAATGAAGAAAACAGCGTGGGGTAATATTTCAAGAGTTTGAGGTATTCGTCGATTTGAGCTTTGCCTTCTGTCACTGACTTGATTCCTGTCACAGTGTAGATAGCGAGGACTTGCATGGCGACATTGCCTGCTTGCATTTGTCCATAGGAGCTGCGAGAGGCAGGCTCTTCCGGAGTGCGCCCGGGTTGATGCGCCAAGTAAGTGAGCAAGTCGTTGTGCAGGTCGATCACAGGGATGTTTGTAGTCATAGGGAACCTATTATTTTTAGCGGCCTAGTAGAGATTCTCCGAGGGGAGTGAGGTTGATGCTGGGTTGCACATAGCTTGGATCTTCATGATACTGCTCAAAACCGGCATGGATATGGTCTTTTGTGGTTTTTGCCTCTGGATGAGCGGGATTATGACCTGTGCTGACGCCGTCTCTAAAAATTTGTTCTCTGAGAATTTTGTTTTCTTCAGTAAGTCTTGCTTTGGGAACGTAGCACAAATAGCCAACCATTCGCACTTTGGGCAGGCCGTTAGAGACTCTTTCTTTACTGGCATGCTGATTCCAGTGAAGAGTTCTAGAGTCCCATAGAATGAGAGAGCCGCGAGGAGCTGTAACGTGTTTGATGCAGTAATCGTTTTCAGATGCATCTTTGTGAGATTCAAAAAAACTGCGTAAGAAAATTTCCCTGATCTTCCTTCTTTCGGCGCGTGAGATATCCATTGCGGTGATGGCTTCAAGAGAGGGAGCAAACTCCTCAAACCTGAGGTGTGATTTAGGGATGCAATAAAATCCACCGTCGCCATCGAAAGAATCCTCAAACAGAAACTGTCCTTGGATGGTATATGGGTTTGTGCTCAATGAGGATTCGCTGACAAAATCTAAAGGCGCATTGTTGTTATGAGCAACATGATCTAGACGCTTCAAGACGGCTTGGTCTACGTGCGGCCAAAGTTCAATATTGCCTTCCCTAATTTCTGAAGGGCACATCAAGGATAGTCCGTCCATGCTGACAATGAGGTCGCTTGTGTTCCAAAGTTGAGCAAAAACAGCAACTATGCGCGGATCTTGTCTTAAATCCCACATGACTTGTGTCTGGCCAGCGGGACCTGCAAAAATCCCCCATCTATTATGCATGGGAAATGCTTCCTTCCAATTGCTTCTGTCGTCCATTTTGCAATTGGGCCAGGCTTGTTCCACGAACTCATGCCAAACGCGCTCGTAGAGTTCTTGTGTTTCTGATAGGGGAAGGACGTTGGGGATGACGCAGTAGCCAAGCTCTTCGAGATCTTTAAGGTAAGAAGTAGTTGAATCATTTTGCACGACGTCGGCAAAGAGGCATATGGGGATAAAAAGTAAGAGATTGATTAGGCGCATTGTTATCCTTCTTGAATTTTACTGAAATCGAGTAGCTCTTGGAAGTAGCCGAAGACTTTTTGCAGCAGGGCGATCCGGTTGTCGCGAAGCTTTGGATCGTCAGCTAAGATCTTCACGGTATCGAAAAGTTTGCTCAGCGGCATTTGAAGCTTTGCGATCATGCGAAAAGCGTCTAAATACTTGCACTCTTGGATGGTGGCTTTCCAATGCTTTTCGAGGAGATGCAGAGCTTCTGCGAGATCTTTTTCTGCAGGTTCTTTGGCAAGATCAGGGACGAAGGATGTCGTCGCTGGTTTTTCAAGCTGGCCTTTAGCGCGTTTGTACACCTCGAAGAGTTGTGCAAACTCTTTGCCGGAGGAGCGGAAGGCGTGTAGAGCCTCAGTTTTGCAAAATTGATCGTAAGGATTAGTGCAGGAACCTTGCAGAGAGGCTTCGATCTCATCTTTTTTAAGGCCGAGCTCTTCGAACACAGATTTAGCACGCGCTGTGATGAAAGAGAGAATCTCTTGCACAAGCTCTGAAGCAACAGCCGGGTTGGATTTGAGCTTGGGGAAAACAGTCGCTACTTCTTCAAGGATTTTTCTCAAGTCAACGCTCTTTTTCTCTTCGATGAGGATTTTGAGCAGGCCGATCGATTGGCGTCTTAAGGCGTAAGGGTCGCTTGAAGAGGTGGGTTTAAGTCCAACGCTGTAGCTGCTGACCAAATTGTCCATTTTATCTGCGAGGCTGAGAATGATTCCTGTGGGTGTTTTAGGCAGGGGAGCATTTTCTGCTCTAGGCATCCAGTGTTCGTGGATTGCTTCAGCTACTTCTTGGTCTTCTTTTTGAGCTTGAGCGTAGTATTTGCCGATGGTTCCTTGCAATTCAGGAAACTCTCCAACGAGTGCAGAAGCAAGGTCAGATTTGCAAAGCAGAGCTGCGCGTCTAATTTTTTTCTCATCGGCAATTTTTAAGTGCGCGTTGAGGATTGTAGAAATTTGTCCTATGCGCTCTACTTTATCGAACATGGAGCCGAGTTCTTTTTGGTAGGTCATTAGACGCAATTTTTCATTGAACTTCTCAAGAGGAACTTTGAGGTCTTGTTCGTAGAGGAAGACCCCGTCGGCAAGGCGAGCGGAGAGAACTTTTTGGTTGCCTTTGCGGATCAGATCGCTGGGTGTATTGTCTGCCGTGATAACGAAATGGTTTTGCAGCTGATTTTTAGAATCAGCGATGGGAAAATATTTTTGGTGTTCGACCATCTCCGAAATGAGCACTTCTTTGGGCGCTCTAAGAAAGGCTGGATCAAACGTTGCTGAGGTGAGCTGCGGCCACTCGACTAGGTTGAGGACTTGAGGAATCACCTTGTGCGTTTCTAAAGCCCCGCCCCCGAGTTTTGTTTCCAGTTCTTTGAGCTGTTTTAGGATGCTTTGCTTGCGCTCTTCGGTGCTTGCCAAAACGTAATGTTTTTTCAGGTCTTCACAGTAATCTTTAGGAGCGTTAAGGGTAAACTTTTTGGGATCTAGCTGGGCATGGCCAAAAGAAAAACGATCGGAAATCACATCGCCGACTTGCAAAGGAATCACGGTGTCGCCAAAGAGAGCTACAATCCAGTGGATAGGTCTTGCATAAGTAATATCGAGGTTGCCCCATGTCATCTTCTTGGGGAATTCGAGGTTGAGGATTAACGAGGAAAGGGTATTTGCGAGCAGGCTAAATGTCGATTGGCTAGGTTCGTGATGGGTTGCAAAGAGGTATTCGACGTTATTAATGGTGTCGATGCTCAGATTTTTGATTTGACCTTTGCGCAGAGCATCTAAAGTGATATCAGTGGATCCGAGAGATTTAAGGAATCCTTGTCCTTGGGGAGTAGGTTTGCCGGATGCATCAAAAGCTGATGCAATTGCTGGGCCTTTTTTTACTGTTTTCTTTTCTTCTGTCCCTTCGATAAGGCCCTTCACAAGGATAGCAAGGCGCTGAGGAGTTCCAAAGATTTTGATTTCTTCGAAGGCAAGGGAGTGGTCCTGGAACAAGCGGCGGATTGCTTTTTCCAAGTTTGTGCAGCCGATAGGAACGAATGTAGCCGGTAATTGTTCGGAACCGATTTCCAAGAGGAAATCTTGCCGTTTCTTAGGATCGAAGGAGGGTGTTTTTACGGCAGGCATTTTAGGCTGCGGCTGCGGCTTTTCTTTGGCAAGCAGGGGAAAGCCGAGTTTTTCGCGTGTAGCAACATATTCCATTGCAATGAGGCGGCTTAAATCTCGGATGCGCGCGATATATCCCGTTCTCTCCGTGACAGAGATAACGCCTCTAGCGTTGAGCATATTGAATGCATGTGAAGCTTTCATCACAAAATCGTAGGCGGGCAAGGGGAGATGGCGAGCGATGAGTGTTTTGGCTTCTTTTTCAAAATCTTCGAAATGGCGCATCCACATCTCGGTAGATGCTTCTTCAAAATTATATGTGCTCCACTCTACCTCGCTGCGGTGTGCCACATCTTTGAAAGTCAGCTCGTCATTCCACTGCATGTCGTAAAAGCTGTCTTTGTTCTGGATGTACATCGCAAGGCGCTCTAATCCATAAGTGATCTCTGCGCTTACGGGTTTGAGCGGCAAGCTTCCAATGGCTTGAAAGTAAGTGAACTGTGTGATTTCCATTCCATCGCACCACACTTCCCAACCCAGTCCCCAAGCGCCGAGCGTGGGGGATTCCCAGTCGTCGTGCACAAAGCGGATGTCGTGTTTGGATAGATCGAGGCCTAGAGCTTCTAGCGACTCGAGGTACATTTGCAAAACATTCGATGGGGATGGCTTAAGGATCACCTGAAATTGGTGAAAAAGCTGCATCCGGTTCGGATTTTCCCCATATCTGCCATCAGATGGGCGGCGCGATGGTTCAACGTAAGCGGTATTGTAGGGCTCAGGTCCCAGCGCCCGTAAAAATGTGGCGGGGTTGAATGTTCCGGCTCCCACCTCAAGATCATATCCGTGATGGATGATGCAGTGTTTTTTTTCCCAAAATTCAGTGAGCTTTTGGATGATTTGCTGGAATGTCAACATGGAGGTGCCTAGAATTTTATTTTTTTCCATTCTATGAGGAGAGGGGTATTTTCTCAAATGTTTACGATAAAATAAAAATTACATATTTTATCCCGTTGCTCTTAAGGAAGGCTTCCTTTAAAATAGACGACAAATTTTTGTGAGGTAATTATGGTGTGCAAGGTTAAAGATTCTTCTTCAAGTACGCATTCAATATGCCTTCTTTTCTCTCAAGACAACATGGCTTCTCGTCTTTGCCTGCAATTGCAGAAAGAAGCGGACAAGCTTAAAAAACATATTTGTCAAAATATGTTCGATGTGCTGGAAAAGCACCGTGAATACCATCGTATCATGCAAAAACTGCACTTTTTCAAGACATCCTCTGTATTTGCAAAAAACCTTTCTCAGTCCAACTAAAAAATATGCTATCCATTCACGATTTGCACATAGATGAGCTGGCAAAGCTCCTCACAGAGGAAGGGGAAAAATCGTTCCGCGCCAAGCAAATTTTTCATTGGGTCTATGAAAAAAAGGTGTGCGATTTTGAGCGGATGAGCGATTTGAATCAATCGCTGCGCGCTAAGCTTAAAGAAAAATTGTCCCTCTCTTCCATTCGTCAAAAAAATGTAGAAGCTTCCAAGGATGCAGAGACGATTAAATTTCTTTGGGAATTGTCGGATGGGAAGCTGGTGGAGTCGGTATTGATTTGTTCGAAAGATCGCCGCACTGTTTGTGTTTCTTCTCAAGTGGGCTGTCCGGCGCGCTGTGCATTTTGTGCTTCAGGTAAAGAAGGGCTTTTGCGCAATTTAAGTGCTGATGAAATTTTTGAGCAGGTCTACCAAATCGATCTTTATTTGCATGAAAAAGGTGAGCGCGTTTCCCATGTTGTTTTTATGGGAATGGGCGAACCTTTTGAAAATTATGACAATGTTCTCAAAACCATTCATTTGCTTAATGATCCTATGCGCCTCAATATTTCTCAGCGCAGAATCACTGTTTCAACTGTAGGCGTTGTGGAAGGGATCCAGCGCTTTATGCAAGAGGACTTGAGCGTCAATCTCGTTCTTTCTCTGCATGCTCCCAACCAACATATCCGCAAAAAGATTATCCCTTATTCTCGCAAATATCCGCTTGAAGACATTTTGAATGCGATGAAAGCCTTTGCAAAACAAAGTCGAAGAGATATTACTTACGAGTACACCCTTATAGAAGGCATTAATGATCGCCCTGAGCATGCCGAGGAGCTTGCGTTATTGCTCAAAGGTCAGCAATGTACGGTGAATCTTATCCCTTATAACCCCGTTCCTGGCTTGCATTTGAAGCGGCCTGAGAAGGAATCGATTGAAGAATTCCGTCGGATTTTAACTTCCAATGATATCGTAACGACGTGGCGCTATACAAAGGGCAAAGATATCGCTGCCGCATGTGGCCAATTAGCACTTAGAGAAAAAGAATCCGTCTACGTTCTGGGTTCCTGAGAACCTTTGATCACTTTCCTTCCTCCAGCGCCAAAACGATCATTGGCATGAGGATACCCGCAGTATATCCAAAGAATGACAGAATCAGGACTATCTGCACTGCAGCCGATCGCCAGAAAGTAGTTCAGTACTCTTGTTGATGAACGCCCATAGGTCCATGCATTATCTGCATAGATACACTTTTTAAAGATCGCGTAAGTGAAGACAGCAAGAGCGATGTATTCCATCGCTTCCGGCATTTCGCATCCACGTTCTTTAAGATAGCTGTCTTGTGTAAGGTAGGCTAACGTTCTAGTTCCATCCACTACGTTGTTTGTGATCAGAATCCGGTGCGTTTGTTGAATAGATTCCTTGCGCAGATCTTCCACTACCTGGTCTATTCCAAAGAAGTTGATAGTCATCTTCGCATTTTTAGCGACTTCTATCAGTTGATCGATGTTGAGACCCTTAGGTAGAGTAAGGAGTGCAGCACCCGCTTTTTTTTCAGCGAGATGGCCAAAGTCTGAAAAAGAGTAGAGAGTGGCGCGATGATTGAGCTGAGGTTCGTCATCCACTTTAATACGCAGAGTTTCCGCATCGAGAATAGTCAGTCCTGAGGGACATGTCTTTTTTAAATCTACTTGCTTCAAAAGAGGGGTGAGTATGCGGTGATGGAACCGACTTGTTTGCGCAAAAGCTTCTAGGCTGATGCCTGAATGCAGGGCGTGTAAAAATACATGTTGACAGATCTCTTCCATGTATAGGGGCGGAGATTGATAATTTAATGCGTTTTGAGAAGTTGGGTAGAGCGATAAGTTTTCTTTTGACAGCTTTCCGGTGTAGGACATTTTTGAGTCCTTTGATTGAGAGATAGGTTCTTAAATCATGGTACTCAAGTGCATTTTTAAGCAATTTTAAGTTTCTTATGATGGTAAAAAATATTTTAAGTCGGAACCTAAAAATGGGGGTTTATAAAAAAACAGGGGATGAGTATGCTTTTTTAAAATAGGGAGAATCCCATGGTGAGCGTTCCGCTACTTCTCACACTTTCGCGCATTTTATTAGGCCCCATCTTTGTGGTCGTTTATCTGTATTATCAGGAACTTGGGATTACGCTGAGCCTATTGCCTTATGTGCTCCTTTCTTTGGCTTGCCTTTCAGAACTTTCAGACGTGTTCGATGGAGCTCTTGCCCGCAAACACAATAAGGTTACTGAACTCGGTAAACTTTTAGATCCTATGGCAGACAGCATATTCAGGCTTTCTGTTTTGCTTTCATTTACGCAAGGGGTCATTCAACTTCCCCTTTTGCTCGTATGTGTCTTCTTTTTCCGGGATACGATCATCAGTACTTTGCGCACGATATGCGCTCTAAGGGGGTTTGCGCTCGCTGCGCGCTTATCGGGGAAAATCAAAGCTGTTCTACAGGGTGCAGTGGGCCTATTTATCCTCACTTTGATGATACCCTACTCGATGGGATATTTAGAGCATGAAGTTTTGAAAGCTCTTAGCTTTTATAGCGTGTTTGCAGTAGCGATGTATACTCTATATTCGGGTACGGAGTATGTCATTGCAAATCGCAGTTTTATCAAAAAGGCATTAAGTACTAAGCCGATTGCTGGATAGAACCTCTTTCAGAAGCAATGTCTTTATAGACAGCCATGTACTCTTGTACTGGATTTTTCCAGCTAAAATCTTGGCTCATTCCGTGTACGATGAGCGATTTCCATTTTTCGCTTTCCTTCTCGTAACAAGCCATAGCGCGTAAGAGCGCTTCGTCTAGTGCTTGGGCATCCAGTTTTTCAAAGGTAAATCCGTTGCGCATATCTGAAGGCACTGCCCCTGAATCTGTATCAAAAACTGTGTCGCATAGCCCTCCAGTTCTACGAGCGATGGGAATGGTCCCATATCTTAACGCAATCATTTGGGTCAGGCCGCAAGGTTCAAATTGCGAAGGAATGATAAACATGTCGGAGCTGGCATAAATTTTGTGTGCAAGTCCTTCATTCTTGTCCATAAGAACAACGGCATTTTCATTACCCTGAAGCTGTAGTTGCAGGGCATCAAATTCTCTATGAATAGATGGAATAGGAGTGCTTCCAAGGAGAATAAATTGGCCACCCAGTTCTAAAGTGCGAAAAAGGGCATATTTTAACAGTTCGGGGCTTTTTTGAGGCACAAGCCTTGTGATTGCCACGATCATCGGTGCGTCTGTTTGTTTTAGGCCAAGTTGTTTTTGCAGATTTCTTTTATTTTCTTTTTTTCCAGTAAGCACTGAATCTAGGGTTTGGGGATTGATTTTATGTGCCGGAAAGGTTTTGGCTAGATACGGATCTTTTTCCGGGTTCCAGAATTCTTCGTCGATACCGTTGAGGATTCCGCTCAATTTCTTTCGGTGTTTCTTCAGGATGTCATGTAGCCCAAATGCTCCTTCTTCCGTCTGAATTTCTTTTTCGTAGGTAGGGGAGACAGTAGTGATCTTGTCCGCATAGACAATGCCTCCTTTAAGAAGGTTGAAATCATGAGGAGTGAGCGGATCTTGCATCTTATCTGGAGAAAGGAAGTGGTCTCCAGAAAGGCCTGTGCGATTGATGTTCTCAGCTCGGCATCTACCTTGGTGCTGCATATTGTGAATGGTTAAAAGCGTCCCACCTATGTGAAATCCTAGTTGTTTGTACATATTTTTGTAGAGGACAGGGATGAGCGCAGTGGGCCAGTCATGCACATGGAGAACATCAGGGGATCTTCCCGATTTGAAGAGAAACTCCATCGCAGCTCTTGCAAAATAGTTGAAACGATCGATGTCGTCGTTGCATCCATAAATCATTCCTCTTTGAAAGAGTTGCTGAGAATGATGAGGTTCGATCAGGAGTAGTTTAAGGCCGTCAACTTCTGCAGACCAAATCGTATTGTTGACCTGATAAGGGCCATCGAAGGACCAGAGATCATTTTGTTCTATTTTGAGGTTATTTAGGTGCTCTAAACGCAGACAGTCGTATTTGGGGAGTATGATCTCTACTTTTGCTCCTCTACGTGAAAGCTCTTTGGAAAGACCGTGGACTACATCGGCAAGCCCTCCCACTTTGGCCACAGGGGTCAATTCAGAAGCAATCTGTACAACGTACATAGGAGCCTTATTTGCAATTAATCATATAATTATTTTTTTAATGCTAGACCCCTATTTCTGGCTACTGTTAACAAATGAAATTATGAATAAGTTTCCTTTGATTGTTTCCTATTACACTAAAGATACCCTCTACCAGCTTGAGGTGCAGAATCTGATTGCTTCCTGCAAAAATTGGGGGCTGGAACACTGTGTAGAACCTGTAGCATCGATGGGGTCCTGGGAGAAAAACTGCTGTTATAAGCCGTTTTTTTTGATGGAAAAGCTTCTGCAGTTCAAGAGGCCGCTTTTTTGGCTCGATGCAGATGCGGTTTTTCTGAGAGAACCCCGGTATTTGGAGGTGTTCAAAAAGGATATCGCCACAAGAATCAATAAATGTTTTAATGATGATCATCCTTCGAAAGTGATTACGGGCAGCCTCTATATTAACGCCACACAGCCAGCTGCAGATCTTCTCAAGACATGGGGCCAGCAGTGCATTGCAGCTTTTTCAGATCCAGATAGGAGGGAGGAAGTGTGGGACCAGATGATTCTTAGAGATATCCTTTTTGGTGGGGCATTTAAGGGGGAAATCGAGACGCTTCCCTTGGAGTATACTGCCATAGTAGACCATCCCGATGACCAGAAAGAGGTGGGCGAAATAGTCATCGCGCACTATCAAGCCTCAAGAAGATTCAAAAAAATGATTAATAGCGTCTCATGACACATCTTGTTGCAAAATATTCAACGTCAGGATAGCATTGTCTTTTTTGCAAAACGAATAGAGTAAAAGACATCGTTGGGGTGTCGCCAAGTGGTAAGGCAGCGGTTTTTGGTACCGCCACTCGGAGGTTCGAATCCTTCCACCCCAAATTGAAAGTTTCAAGTGTTATTAGGACGAGCGAACTCCTTACTAGCGAGCAAAGATGTCCCAAAACAACGATTACCTGCTTTTTTCTGGCACCTCTCATGTGGAGCTAGCGCAGCAAATCGCAAAATGTTTGGGAAAACCGCTAGGAAAAGCGCTCATTGAAAAGTTTCCAGATGGCGAGATAGGCGTTCAAATTTTAGAGAGCGTCCGCGGTCGGGATGTGTTTATTGTACAGTCTACTGTACAGCAGCCCAGCTTCTATCTCATGGAACTATTGATTTTAGTGGATGCATTCAAGCGCGCCTCAGCTCGATCGATCACTGCAGTCGTTCCCTATTTTGGGTATGCACGGCAGGATAGAAGGGGGCAAGCGCGCGAGCCGATCACAGCAAAATTAGTTGCCGATCTTCTTCAGACGGCAGGCGTGACACGGGTGCTCACAATGGATCTGCATACAGAGCAGATTCAAGGTTTTTTTGACATACCTGTCGATAACCTATACGGAAGTCCATTGATCGTGGAGGCATTGCCTAAAGCGATCAAGGAAAGCTGTGTTGTGGTCACACCGGATATCGGAAGCATCAAACTAGCTCGGGCTTACGCCAAAGCTCTCAAGGTCGATCTCGCTATCGTAGATAAGCGTCGTATGAACGCTGAACAAGTTGAAATCGTTGCAATGATAGGCAGCGTAAAGGGAAAGAACGTTCTTTTGACAGACGATGTCTGCTCAACCGGAGGGACTCTCAAGGTTGCTGCAGAAGTCTGTAAGAAAGAAGGCGCTAAAGACCTTTACATTGCTGTCACACATGGCTTGTTTATCGGCAAAGGACTGATAGAGGATAGTGGGATTAAAAAGATTTGGATGAGCAATACCGTGCCCGTCCCTGAGACAATCGACACTGCAAAGTTGGAAGTTGTTTCTGTGGCTCCGCTCTTTAGCAAGGCGATCGAATCGATCGTCGGTTCAAAATCCTTCTCCTCTTTTCAGTAGCCTTTCAAGGCTATCCTTTACCGGTTTTCTGCCAGCAACAAATGGAATTAATTAGTAACGGAGAAATACTATGAAACTCGCAGTGAAAAAACGTGACTCCGAGAAGAAAAAAGATATTAAGGATATCCGTCGTGAAGGCGATATTCCGGCAATTATCTACTTTTCCAAGGGTCAACCAGAAAAATTGATCGTAAATGGCTTTGAGTTCAAAGCAGTCTTGCGCGACATGAAACCAGGACGGCTTCCAACGACTGTTTTTACTCTTTCCGATGGAGGTAAAGAGCGCAAAGCAATCGTTAAGGATATCCAATACCATCCGACGACGTATGTTGTTAATCACATCGATTTTGAAGAATTGAGCGAAGATGTTCCTGTCAATGTTAAAGTGCCTGTGAATTGCACCGGCATCATGGATTGCATGGGGATTAAACTCGGTGGATTTTTACGCCAAGTTGCAAGGCACGTTAAAGTGCAGTGCTTGCCAAAGCATATTCCTGCAGAGTTTATCGTCGACGTGAAAGATTTAGGGATCCGTCAATCTAAACGGATGAAAGACATCGCATTGCCAGCTGGCGTAAAAGCACTGGTGAAACCAGAAGAAGTTCTCGTTGTGATTGCGAAAAGATAATAGAGAAACGTGGACACACTTGATAAGTACATTATAGTTGGTCTTGGAAACCCCGGCGCGGCATATACAAAAACGCGTCATAATGTGGGATTCCATATTGTCCAATTACTTGCTGAAAAGCAGGGTGCGGCTTTTAAGCACACCTCGCATTTGATCGGTGATGTCGCTCAAGTAAGTGTCCATGAAAAGAAAGTCTTCTTATTGCTGCCGACGACGTTTATGAACTCTAGCGGCGATGCAGTAAGGAGATGTGTAGATTATTACAAGGTGCCCTTGGACCATTTGATTGTCGTTTGCGATGATGTGGCTCTGCCACTTGGAACGCTAAGGATGCGCACTAAGGGCTCTTCAGGCGGCCATAATGGCCTTTTGAGTATTGAAGAGCATGTGAACACGCAGTTTTACGCGCGGCTTCGCATCGGCGTTGGCGGTCCAGGAAGCCAAGACCTTGCTGATTATGTCCTCGGCCGTTTCTCTGAAGAAGAGAGCAAGATTATCGAGGGGATAGAAAGCAAAGCTCTTGAAGTGCTCAAACAATGGATGAAAGAAGGAGTTGCAGCTGCAATGCAAAGCGCCAACTCTTCAGAAGATTTGAATAAGAAGGAGAAATAATATGGCTAAACAGAGAACACATCTCTACGAAGGGATGTATATCTTAAGCGCATCTTTAAGCGATGATGCAAGACAAAAAGCGCTTGAAAAAATTAACAACGGCATTACAGGCCGCGGCGGAGAAATCCATAAAGTATTTGATCAAGGGCGCAAAAAAATGGCGTACGAGATCAATGGAAAACGAGAAGGACACTATTTTCTTCTTTATTTCTCAGCACCGACAAAGTGTCTTTCAGAGATGTGGAAAGAATACCATCTCAATGAAGACCTCGTACGTTTTATGACTCTGCGCACGCCTGTCGTTCCAGAGAAAATTGAGTTCAAACAACTGTTGCAAGAGTAGGTGAAATATGGCTACAGCTCCAAAAAAAGATAAAGAAATGGCTCCACCATCCCTCGAGGGCATTTTCGTCAAAAAACGCAAGGCATGCCCCTTTACTGCAGCAGGGATTCGTCATATCGATTATAAAGATATTTATACTTTGAACCAGTTTATTACTGAGCGAGGCAAAATCATTCCTCGCCGGATTACTGGAGTTTCTTCCTATCATCAACGTCAGCTCAGCTCTGCGATTAAGCGAGCAAGGCACATGGCTCTTCTGCCATTTGTTGCCCAAGAATAAGAACGGAGAATTTTAAGATGGCAAATCAGTTACTATTAGTTGAAGACGTCGAAGTACTCGGTAGAAAAGGCGACATTGTAGCAGTAAAACCAGGTTACGCACGCAACTTTTTGCTCCCGCAAAAAAAAGCTGTAATCGCGGATAAGTTTACATTGCGCATGCAAGCCAAATTAAAAGAAGAGCGCGCTAAACAAGCGGAAGTTGATCGCAAAGAAGCTGAGCAGCTCGCTGCGAAGCTAGAAGGAAAAGTCATTTCTGTCGAAGTTAAAGTTGATCCCGATGGGCACATGTACGGTTCTGTCTCTTCTATCGATATCGTGCATCTTCTTGAAAAAGAAGGAATCCAGCTTGAGCGCCGCCACGTGTTGCTTATGGCGCCCATTAAGACGCTTGGAGAACATGCAATCAAGCTTAAGCTCAAAGAAGGTGTTCCTTCTGAAGTCACTCTTCAGGTGGTTTCTGAAGGTTATGTACCTCCTCCAAAAGAGAGCGTTGAAGTTCCTCCTCAAGAGTAAACTCCTTGAACATTTGAAGTTTTTTGCTGTCACCAGTATAGTCTGGTGACAGCTTTCTATATTCTTTCTGTGGAGTTTTATGGCATCCAAACTCGACGATCAAAAGATCATCGTTGTCACAGGTGCAGCTGGATTCATCGGATCCTGCACTGTCAGATATCTCAATGACAAAGGCTATCATAACCTTCTTCTCGTCGATGACATCAAGAAGACAGAGAAGTGGAAAAACCTTCTCCATAAAAAATCTCGTAATTTGATTTCTCGCCATGAGCTGTTCCATTGGCTCGAAGGCAGAGAAAGCGATATTGCTGCATTTATCCACCTTGGTGCGTGTTCCGACACGATGGAAATGGATGGAGATTATCTCATGGAGAATAATTTCCGCTATACCGTGCGGCTCGCAGAATACGCTTTGAAACATGGGACTAGATTTATTTACGCGTCTTCTGCTGCAACGTATGGCAATGGAGCTTTGGGTTTTTGCGACGATCATGAGTCGATAGAAGCACTGAGACCGCTAAACCCTTACGGCTTCTCTAAATACTATTTTGATTTATGGGCGAAGCAGCATGGGGCTTTCGAAGAGATCGTAGGCTTAAAGTACTTTAATGTGTTTGGCCCCAATGAAAACCACAAAGGCCGCATGTCTTCTATGGTTTACAAAATGGTCCCCATCGTCGCTCAAGAAGGCAAAATCCGTCTTTTCAAATCCAATGAACCGGAAAAATTTGCAGATGGCGATCAGTGCCGCGACTTTATCTATGTGAAAGACGCTGTCCGAATGACCTGTGATTTTCTAAACAACTCCATCTCGGGGCTTTTTAACATTGGCACCGGAGAAACCACGACGTGGAATGCACTGGCAAAGGCAGTATTTAAAGCGCTGGACAGACCTATTAACATTGAGTATATTGACATGCCAGAGAGCCTAGTTGGACAGTATCAGAATTATACACGAGCAGATATGGACAAATATAAGCAGAAGCTAGGTGTTCAAACGCCGTGTCAATTCACTGTGGAAGATGCTGTGATCGATTATGTGAGAAATTACTTACTCAAGGATGAGCGATGGTAAAACTGAGCGGGATGTTGAGCCGGTTTAGTCCGGTGCGCGTGCTGGTGATTGGGGATTTTATGCTCGACACATACACAGCTGGTAAAGTAAAGCGCATCTCGCCTGAGGCTCCTGTCTCTGTTCTTCATGTCGAAAAGGAAGAAAGCCTTCCTGGAGGAGCAGGAAATGTCGTCCTTAACCTCATTTCTCTTGGCGCCAAAGTCACAGCGATTGGAAGAGTCGGTTTTGATAGCGCGGGAGATGAGCTGCGCGACAGCCTAGAAAGAGAAGGCGTTGATATTGAAAACCTTATTTTCCAAAAAGGGTATAAAACCCCTGTAAAAAATAGACTCATCGCAGATGCCCAGCAGATTTTGCGCGTCGATTTCGAAACCGTCACACCGCTCCCTCAACAGCACGAAGAAGAGGTTCTTGAGAGACTTCCTGCACTCATGGACAAGGTGCAGATTATTGCCATCTCCGACTACGCAAAAGGTTTTCTTTCTCGCTCCCTTCTACAAAAACTCATTCAAATGGCTTCTTCTAAAGGGATTCCCGTTATCGTGGATCCGAAGGGCAATGAGTTTTCTAAATATTCAGGAGCTACTGTCATCAAACCTAATTTAACCGAAGCCTATGCGGCAGCAAAACTTCCACCCGAAGCTCCTCTAGATCAAGTTGCTAGCGAAATTTTAGTGACCTGCGGCATTGAGATGTTAATGATTACCCGTTCTGAAGAGGGGATTACTCTTTTCAACAAAGCAGGCCAGCGCTTTGACTTCCCCGTCCGTTCTAAAGAAGTCAAAGATGTCACTGGAGCCGGTGATACCGTTCTATCTATGATAAGCATAGCGCTTGCAAACCAACTCGATATTAAATACGGAGCACAGCTGGCCAATATTGCTGCTGGAATGGCCATTGAAAGGCTTGGATGTGCACGCATTCAGCTTTCTGAGATGGCAGAGCGCCTGCTTGAGTTCGACGTCGAAAACAAGATCTTTGACGAAGAGCATTTATTTGCTTTGCAACAAGTTCTCAAAGGTAAGCGCTACACAGTCCTCGGCGTAGATAGTAAACAAGGAATGTCCACAGCTCTTTTCCGCTCGTTGCGCAAGCTCTCTTCTCGCGAAGCGGAGAAAAAGCTCATCGTCTATGTCTGTGATAATGATCCCGATGAAGAGTTTGTTTCACTGCTCTCTTCTTTGGCTGAGGTCGACTTCATCGTTCTTAAGAGCGAAAGCCTTAAAAACCTCTGCAGCATCATCCATCCGCATCAGGTCTTTGCGATGGAAGGGGAGCGTCTTGTCGCTTTAGATCACGCCACAGCTCTTTTGATGCGAGTGAGGGATGGGTTAGGTGTTACAACTTCTTAACTTTTTTCAAATAAGTCTGTCTGTACTGCTTTTTTAACCGCTTTCGGTTTTTTGAATATAGGAGCAGAGCGTTTTTTAGGTACAAGCAAAGAAGAAACGAGGTCTTGCAGGACAACAACTTGATTTTCGGTGTCGCGATAGACATCTTCCAAGAGTTTCAAATCTTGCGAGTAACTGACCACTTCTTCAGGGGTTTCGCAATTTTTTTCCTCCAATGCCTTCTGCAATGTCAAAAGCTCATTTTCCACGCGGAAGAGGTCTTTGCGCGTTTGATCGAGTGTATCTGACTTTTCCTCGAATTGCTCTCGCAAAAGGGCGTATTGATATCGAAGCTGCTCAAGTTGGTGAATTTCTTCTTGGCTCGCTTCATCTGTTTCTTCTTTTTTCTCAGAAGCAGCAGATAGTGCTGTAAGCTGAGCTTGCAACTGTGCAATCTGTGATTTTGTACTCTCCAGGTCGCTTTCTCTTTCTTTGGTTTTCTCTTGGTGGACTAGAACTTCATCGGAAAGGGTTCTGCATTGTTGAAGAAGCGCTCTTTTTTCCTTCTCTGCGCTTTCTGCAAGCTGCCTTTGTTGTGTAAGTGCAAGAAGAGATTCTGCCAATTGGGCCTGGGCGCGCTGTTTTTCTGTGAAGAGGACGGCTTTGGCTTCTTGAACCTGCTCTTCTAAAGCGCGGAGTTGATTTTCTCTAGTTTCTAAGGAGGCTTGTGTCTCAAGGTCGCCTAAATAGATGAGCAAAAAGGCAAGTGCAATGCTTCCGGAGAATACAGAGATCCAAAAATATTCGGGGTGGGAGCGAAGTACGAAGATAGATGCAGCGCACAAAGCTGCCAGAGAAAGCAATAAACCTGTTTTCTTTCCGATTTTGACAGCAGCATACCCCAAAAAGGCGCACAGCGTAAGCGGCCAATAAATCGGCGCGGCTTTGAACAGGGCGATGGCTAGCGCGGTGAGGAGCAGCACAGGACCTGATCTGCTCCACAATGATGGCATTGCTTGCATGTTCTTTTCTGGCAGCGGGATCTCTTTTGTGAGAAGATCAGTCATGTTATTTTACCTTCTACTTATGATTCGTAGAAAGCTCGCTAAGTATCCGCCCAATGATCAAATAGCCCTTTTCAAAACGGTCCAGGCCGAAATGTTCATTGGGAGCATGAATGTCATCTTCTGCAACCGCAACACCAATTAAGGCGACCTCGGCTTCCGTCACTTTGGCCAGATCGACAACGATGGGAACTGAGGCGCCGCAGAAGCGATACTTGCATGGCTTCCCAAATATCTCTTCATAGGCTAAAGCAGATGTTTTGACAATAAAAGAATCAAAAGAAGAGCGGTAAGCGGGTGCTCCGTGGTGGGGATTTACCTTAATTTCAATCCCTTTGGGAGCAGAAGAGGTGAGATAATCAGTGATTGCCTTAGCGATTTTATTCGGGTCTTGATTAGGAACAAGGCGGCAGGAGATTTTTGCATGGGCTTTTGCGGGAATGACGGTTTTAAAGCCTTGGCCTGTATAGCCGCCAGACATTCCGTTGATCTCTAAAGTGGGTCTTATCCAGTTGGATTCTTGGATGGAATAACCTTCTTCGTTGCAAAACGCTTTGACGCCGAAGCTTTTTTTGTAGCGCTCTTCATCAAAGGACATATCGACAAGAGAGAGGTGATCTTTAGAAAGGGGAGCAAGATCGTCATAAAAATGGGGGATCTGGACTTTTCCGTGTTTGTCCCACATCTGACCTAGAAGAGTAGCTAACGCGCGGTTGGGATTCATCGCAATGCCGCCATGTGCGCCGGAGTGCAGATCGATGCTGGCATTGGAGCATTCCACTTCTAAAGTGATAATTCCACGCATTCCTAAAGTGATTGCAGGTTCGTTTGCGCCTGGGATATCAAAATCGATGACCAAAAGGTGATCTGCTTTAAGCTCTGCTTTTTTTTCTTGTAAAATAGCGGTTGTACCACGTCCTCCCGATTCTTCTTCTCCTTCGATAAATACTTTGAGGTTGAAGTTGAGCTCTTTTGCAAGTTCCAGCATCGCTTTAACAGCAGTCAGCGAATAGAAGCATTGACCTTTGTTATCGGATGCTCCGCGCGCATAGACTTTATTATCTTTGATGACAGGTTTGAAGGGATCGCTTTTCCAAAGTTCAATGGGGTCGACAGGTTGCACATCGTAATGCTGGTAAATGAGCAGTGTGGGGCGATGTTTTCCTGCTTTTTTGTATTCGCCAAAAACAGAAGGGAGGCCAGGAGTTTCCCAAAGGGTCGTCTCCAGACCCATTTTATTCATATATTTGCACAGCCAATCCGCTGTGGCTCTTGAGTGCTGATTAAACTGGGGATCTGTGCTAATGCTTGGAAAACTTAAAAAAGTGAAAAAGTCCTGTAAAATTTCGTCATAATGGTCTTTGTACCATTGTTTGAACTGCTGCGTAGAAGGTGCTGTCATGAATCACGGTGGTTCGTTTTGATTTTCGATGAGACCATATGCGCTCTCGATAAGATAAGCCGCAAGCGAAGGATCTCCTTCATAGGTCATTTCGACTTGCATCTTACCATCTTTGGATGGCTCTCCGCAAGTGATGAGCACAAAACAGGCGTTGCTTTCAGCGAGTTGCTGGCGCAAATCTTGGGGAGATCGTTTCTTTTTCCGATCCGTTTTTTTTACCACGTCTATGACCATAAAATCTAAAGACTCCTTAAGCTTAAAAACGAGTAAGCTTGAATTACATGACACATTCGCGATTTAATATGCAAGCGTTGACATCCTCCTCTCGATAAAGGGAGGGCGTTCAGATCAAATTGACAGCAAGGGCCTCCTAGAGCATAATTGGATCTTAAGTATAGGTATTTTATGGCAGTAGCAAAGCGCATTTTTCTTTTTCTTGCAGTTAATTTTTTAGTCATCGTTACCCTGTCGGTGGTTCTTAATCTTTTTCACGTTCAGCCGTATTTGCAAGGTTATGGGCTCAATGTCCGCTCCCTTTTGATTTTCTGTTTGATCTGGGGCATGGGCGGTGCGTTTATTTCGCTTGCATTATCTAGACAAATGGCGAAATGGATGATGGGTGTTCGCGTCATCAATCCGGATACAGCGGATTCCGATTTGCGCAGACTTGTTTCCACTGTTCATCAGCTTTCCAGAAACGCGCATCTGCCCGATATGCCCGAAGTGGGGATTTTTGAGTCTTCTGAGCCCAATGCGTTTGCTACGGGACCTACGCAGCGAAGATCGCTCGTTGCTGTTTCGACGGGGCTTTTGCGCAGGATGTCGCAGAAGGAATTAGAAGGAGTCATTGCGCATGAGATTGCGCATATTTCTAATGGGGACATGGTCACGATGACCTTGGTTCAAGGAGTTGTGAACGCCTTTGTGATGTTTTTAGCTAGAATTTTGGCTTCCATCTTTTCAGGATTAGGACGCAATCGCAATGATGGATCTTCAGGATCTTATTTTAGCTATATGATGTTCGTATTTCTTTTTGAGATCGTATTCATGGTATTTGGATCGATGGTGATTTGCTGGTACTCTAGATTCCGTGAATTCCGCGCAGATCGAGGCGGTGCTGATTTGGCGGGGAGAGATAAAATGATTGCGGCGCTATCTTCGTTGCAATCGATGCAGGAGGTTCGCGATCCGCATGTCGATAAACCGTCATTCGCAGCTTTTAAGATCTCTACAAGGAGAAAAAGCGGCGTCATGCTTTTATTTGCAACCCACCCTCCGTTAGAAGAGAGGATTGCAAGGCTAAAAGGACTGGCCTAATTGCTTGAGTTTTGAGTTTCTTCCTGATTTTCCCAGTAGGTATTAATGAGATCTTCTACTGCAGTTAGAAGCTTGTCGTTAGCTTGAGGAAGTCTATCAACGACAGATTGAGCCCACTCGTAATAGCGGTCGATGCGCGTTTGTGTCCAATCTTGCGGGGGGTTGTTGAGAAGATCGTTCAGATTGTACAGCTTGTCTGCGAGCTTAATTTGCGCAGCACCTTGCGATTTGTGAGCAGCGCCTATCACTTGTGAACGCTTGCGGGCTTCTTTAGCAAGGGATTTGTCATCAGTGAGTTCTTTGACATAGCCAGCAACTTGTTTTCCAAATTTGCTTTCAATCTCTTCGAAGGTAGTTTGGGTATCTTCAACGGTGTCGTGAAGAAGCGCTCCCAAAAGAATGGTTGAGTCTCTGACCTCTCCGATGTTCATGAGGTGGTTTGTCACTCCAATCGGATGGGAGATGTAAGGTGTTTTTTCTGCATTTTTGCGGGTTTGGAGTTTATGCTTTTCTGCCGCAAATTCTAATCCTGCGCAGACTTTCTCTACTTCTTGTGCAGTCATGCTTCTTTCTCTGCGGTAGGCTGTGTTGAGGGTATCGGCAAGGGTGTCGAAGTACTTCATCACGACAGCGTCGCCCTGAGCAAGCGCGCTTAGCTTTTTACGTGTTTCTACAAGAGTTGATTTGACAGCATCTTCTGTCTCACCCTCTTCCGTGTGACAAAGAGAGATTTTAGGCTTTTCATCAGAGCTAAATCCAAAGGATGCTGCGATTCCAGAGCAGACAAGTAGGGGCAAAATATATTTTTTCATTACAGGCTCCACAGGTTCGTTTTAATTGCGATTATATCAGGTTGATCAATATAAATAAAGAAAAATCAAAATTTTACTTTACTGTTAACCTATCCCGAAAATCTTTATCGGGATAGGTTCGTAAGGATCTCATGACCATCTTCTGTAATGAGAAGGGTATGTTCCCACTGGGCGCTTGGCTTCCCGTCAGAGGTTCGGAAGGTCCATTGGTCTTTAGGATCTAAATAGCCCGAAGGCGCTCCGGCATTGATCATAGGCTCAATGGTAAATACCATTCCTTTGACAAGTGGAATTTTAATTTGATTAATGTGGTGGGGGATTTGGGGCGGCTCGTGAAAAGCCACCCCGGTGCCGTGTCCGACGAACTGGTAGACGACGCTGCAACCGTGCTCTTTGGCGTAAGGTTCAATCTGCTGCGCAATCTCACAGACAAGGATGCCGGGTTTTAAGATTTGAATCGAGCGCATGAGACACTCATAGGAGACGTCGATTACCCTTTTTTTCTCTTCATCAATCTGTCCGATGGAAACCATCTTGCTGCAGTCTCCAAAATAACCGTCCAAAATGCAAGTGACATCGATGTTTAGAATATCACCTTCTTGAAGAGGGACATCGTCAGGAATGCCATGACAGATGGTATCGTTGAGCGAAGTGCAGATGCTCTTGGGAAAAGGAGGATCTCCATAGCCTAAAGGTGCAGCAGTAGCACCTGCTTTTATGTGGAGTTGATGCGCATAATGATTGAGCTCATTTGTGGTCACCCCGGCTTTTGCCATGAGGCATGTTTGATCGAGGATCTGTGCTGCTAATTTACAGGCTCTTCGAATACCTGCAATATGCTCTTTTGTTTTTAAGAAGATGCTGTACTTTTTTAGGTATTCTTGCCTAAGTAGAGTTTCATCCGATGCACTCAAAGCGGGGAAGTGGCATTTTTTCCATTTTTTTCCACTGCCGCACCAGCAAAGATCATTTCTCGATAACATGAGGTCCTAGTAGAAAACGTGGTTTAGTGTGAGACCGTGGGCAGGAGCCGTGACTCCTGCGAGTGTGCGGTCTTTGCATTTTAATATCCCAGCGCATGCATCCTCTGTAAGTTTGCTAGAGCCAACATAAGCCAAAGTGCCGGCGATGTTGCGGGCCATTTTATACAGAAAGCGATTTCCGCACAGCGTGATTCTGATGCGCTCAGATGAGACCTTAATAATTTCGATTTTTTCGAGATGGCAAATCGGATCGCGGTCGCGATCATTGAGCTCATTGCAAAACGCAGAAAAATCATGGATACCAATGAGCAGAGTCGCCGCTTTTCTCATCGCCTCTATATTTAAGGGATAGAAAAAATGCCAAGAGGTATGGCGATGAAAAGGCAGTTGCACTCTCGAGTTGCAAATTTCATACCAGTATTCTTTTTTGATGCTGTCGATGGTGGGATGGAAGGAATCAGACATCTCTTCGATGCTGAGGACGGCGATCTCTTTGGGAAGGACGCCGTTTAAACTTGTCATGAGCCGATTTAGAGGAATCTGCTTCTGCGTAAAAAAGTTAACGACCTGACCTCTAGCGTGCACGCCTGCATCCGTGCGGCTTGCTGCTTGAAGCTTGACGGGATGTTGCAGGATTTTAGCAAGCGCCTCTTCGAGGGTACTTTCTATAGAAGGACCCATGATAGTCTTCTGCCAACCTGCATAGGAGGCTCCAAAATAGGTGATGACGAGTTTAATATTCATCGGAGGTAATCAGAAGCGGCAGCTCTTTGAGAACATTTGAACCCCTTCGAGGAACATTTGTACAGCAAGGAGCGTCAATATAAGGCCCATCAACCTTTCACAGGCGACCATGCCGCTCTCTCCAAGAATCTTTTTCCAAAAAGGAGAGCTGAGAAGGACAAGCGTAGACACAGCCCATGCGACAACAACAGCGGCACTGGTCATCCATTGAGAGGCGGGATGCTGGCCGGAATACAGCATGACAGCAGCTAAAACAGCAGGTCCTGCGACAAGGGGTGTTGCAAGAGGAACGATAAAGGGTTCTTTATGTAAAGATGGTCCCGCTTCAGAGTCTTGTTTGACTGGAAAGATCATTTTGATGGCGATTAGAAAAAGGATAATCCCTCCAGAGATCATGATCGTTGGCATGGTCACATGCAGAAAGCTAAGAAGAGTAGTTCCAATGAGATTGAAGATTAAAATAATCGCGAGGGCAATGATGAGCTCCCGGAAGATGATCTTTTTTTGCCGTTTGGGATGGATGTCTTTGAGTATAGAGACAAAAATGGGGACGTTGCCGATCGAGTCCATCAAAAGAAAAAGCGTAAATGCCATTGAAAGCATCTGAAGAATCCACGTATCCATATCGTTACCTCTATAATCTTAAGCTTATCACGACTGCGGATTATATTGAACAGCTTCGCTCTCGATAATGCCCCATAAATTTTTAAAAAACTGGAGCTGACCAGATTGCAAAGGGGATAAAAATAGGAGGAAGTCGCTGTTTTTAGAAAATGCCGCTTTAGTCCAATTGGCAGAGCCCATGACAAGCACGGCATCATCGATCACCGCCCACTTGTGGTGCAGAAGCTCTCTTCCTTGGCTTAACTGAATATTTACACCCTCTTTTGCCATGGCTGCTAAGGTCTTTTTGCTAGCCCCTTTGGCAGTGTAGTAGTCAACGACGATAAAGACATCGATCCCCCTTTGTTTAGCTTGTATTAGCGCATTTGCGATGGCGGGATGGGTGAGGGTGAACATGGCAATTACGATCTTTTGATGCGCCTTTCCGATCTCTTCAATGAGGCGTTTAAAGCAGAGCCGTTTAGAATCAGGCAGTAGGAAAAAGTCTCCCTGCTGATCGGCTATGTGAAATGAAAATGAGGTACCATTGGGCTGTTCTAAAAAAGCAGCAAGTTCTGGGCTGTACAGCCCTAAGATGAGATTGGCGTGGTGGCGCAAAGAGGTTGTGGTGAGGTTGGCCGACCCTAAAAAGACCTGCGAGTGGTCGATGGTAGCAATTTTGCGGTGCATGAGTCCCTTGCTCTTTCTGGGGTTTAATTCGATGGTATGGGGGAGGGCCTTTTTGAGGTTGGCAGAAGCGGAAGGGTCATACTCAATGCGGATGGGGATTTTTTCATCCGTTTTTTTGCCCAAAAGAGCGATCACCTGAGGGTCAGAGATCCCATAGACGCTTAAAAAAATAGATAGGGTGGATTTTTTAAGGGCCTGGCAAAGGACGTATTTGATATCTTGGCGGGTCTGGTTAGAGTAGAGTATCAGGGGATTTTCGTTACTTGGGAGGTGGGCTTGTGTCGATGCAAAGATTAACCAAGCGTAAAAAACAAGCATGCCGCTGATCAAACAAAGGATAAAATATTTTTTATTCTTAGTTTTGGCCAGCGGCAGCAATGACAAAATTAAACGCGTTCACCTTTGGCTCTAATATCGCGTATAACGGCTGGAAGGCCGATTTTGTCGATGGTGCGAAGGGCATTTGTAGAAAGGCGCAGTGTGATGAAGCGGTTTTCATCCGCAAACCACAGACGTTTTTTCTTCAAGTTCGGCTGAAAGCGGCGTTTTTTAATTCCGGTGACTTTAAGACCAATCCCTTTTTTCTTTTTTGCAATTCCGCGCAGCGCATAAGAATTGCCGCGGACGGGGACTTTTCCAGTCACTTGACATCTCTTGGACATGACTATTCTCCTAAAAATCTAAAGCAATATGCAAGATCTTAGCAGCTTAAAACTTATTGAACAACCGGATATTCGATGAGGGTTGAATTAAAAATAAAATTTGATATAGTGGTGAAACGACTTAAAAAGGAATGGGGATGAATCCCACTATAGGAACTGAATAGGAACTGAGTTTCCAATTTCCGAAATTTCTGAGTCTGGGTATACTGAAAATCAACTTGATAGGTCTGAAATAGGTAATGAATGGCGATCTACGACTTCCCTAATGCCGAAAAAGGGAACCTAAACACTGCAGCATGTCCCCAGGAAGCGATTTATCCTGAAGCGGATAAAAGTGAAGTCGAGCCTGCCAAGACGTCGTCGCGCGGACAGATTTTTTCTGCCATTGCCGCTCGTCTTTTCTTCTTGCTACTGCTCGCAGCGGACCTGATTTGGATCTGTTACTCTGTGGTTGTGTTTTTGCTCTCGGTGACTGTTTCTTCCATCTCAGGCGGTAAGCTTCCCTTCTTTAAAAATCTCAGTGAGAAAACATGGGTGAGTTTAAGGCGTTCGCTTGTCTGCGGGGTATCCCTGATGGTCACTCTCTTTAGCCCTGCATTTGGGGTGATGATCGCTTGCACCTATTTCTTAATGTACGACAAGGCCGGGATCGAAGAAGTTGTTCCTTCTTCGCTTCAGTCTCAATTCAAAGAGTTCCTTCCTCAGAACAAACCTGAGTGAGTCTATCTCATTAAGCAGTATCAAATATGGAAAAAGCTATGTCACAAAAATTGCGAAGAGAGTCGATACAAAAGCCTGAAATTAAACTGGTTGGAATTTCCGTTCGTACAAGCAATGAGCAAGAAATGGATAAAATGCAGGGAAATATTTTTCCTTGCGTGAAGAGATATTTCCATGAGGCTCTTTTTGAAAAAATTCCAAATCGAAAAAAGCCTGGGACGACATTTTGTACCTATACAGATTATGAAACTGATCATACAGGAGCTTATACCTATTTTATTGGAGAAGAAGTTTCGTCATTTGATCATCCTTTGCCAGAAGGATTCGAGAAATTGGTGATTCCGAGTCAACGCTATGAAAAGTTTACAACGAACCCTGCTCCTATGCCTGATGTGATCGTGAATGCTTGGAAGGAAATTTGGAACATGTCCTCTAAAGATCTTGGGGGTAATCGTTGCTATAAAACCGATTTTGAAATTTATGACGAACGAGCAGCAGATCACCAGAATATCGTTTTAGATGTCTATGTAGGTATTGAATCTCAGTAGAATGTAAAATAGGGAAGGCTTATGCATGCACATCGAAGGCACTTTTTCTCTTTATGGATTTTGTGTGTTCTTGGCGCTTGGTCTGTTCTTCCTTATGTGCATTATTTAGGGATCCTCCCTTCTTCAGCATCCTTCGGGAAACTTTTCTTATTAAGCACGATTCAGTCTGCTGTCTTTTTTGGATTGATTTGTTGGCTTAGCTCAAAGATTCTACCTAAAACCGACCTGCATCCTTTTGAATTTCAACATCCCCTTCGAAAAATTTTTTATCCAGCGGTCATTTCTGGTGTTCTGCTTGGGTTAACCATTTTTCTTCTAGATAAAACAGTTTTCCATAGCTCTCTTCTTTCTGGTGTCCAACCGCCATTTTGGGCGGGTGCATTGGCCTCTATTTATGGCGGGATCAATGAGGAAGTTTTGCTGAGGCTTTTTTTGTTTTCGTTGCTTTATTTTCTCTTGAGCAAGTGCTTTAAGGTAAATGGACGTAATCGGGTTTTTGTTTTATGGACCGTAAACGTTGTCGTTGCTCTTGTTTTTGGACTAGGTCATTTACCTGCTCTATTTAAACTCGCAGCACCTTCTGCGTTTGAAATTTGCCGAGTTCTTATTCTGAATGGTCTTGCAGGGATTGTTTTCGGCTGGCTCTATTGGACAAGGGGCCTTTGGACGGCGTGTCTAGCGCATTTTGTCACAGACCTTATGATTCATGTATTTTTAAGATGAGGATTAATGCATAGAATGTAATTGCACAAAACAACATCGTTTCTTAAAATGAAGCCATAAATGGGTCGGGACTACCCTACCGGCGCCTGTGCCTCGAGGGCAACCTCGGGGCCTTTCGCTTTTATGGGGTAAACAAACTGACCTTCTTGGACGCCAACTTCTCTATATATCTTGTTTCTTAAGATGTCAAAGGCTCGATTGGGTTGGTAAGGACGGAGTATTGAAAGTCCTACTGGGCGAGCAACCATGTCTGCCAATTGAAGGCCCGAGGAGTTCGTTTTCTTATCAGCCACAACTATGTCAAATGGCAAGGGATTGAGATAGTCGTTTAATGAATCACAAACTTTTTTAAATTCCAATTCTAATGCTAGGTCATCGAGACGGCCTCTGGCTTCGAAAATAACATGAGTGCGAAAGTTTTCTTGTTCTTTGGAAATTAGGAACTTGAGTATCTGTTTAAGACCTATTTGCATTGCAAGGTGATAGACATGTGGAACGTCTGCTCCTTTTTGTTTCAAAGCTAATTTATCTATGACGACTGGAATCAGAGTAAAATCAGCTGTTGAAATAAGGTCTGATATACATCCGAGAAGTTGCTCTCTTCGTGTTTTTTCCAACGAATGAAATGAGCCGAGTTTTTTTCTAATCTCATGTTCATGAAATACAACCATATCATGTCCAAAAAAGGCAAATTTTAGCATTCGTAGAGAAGGCGAGATAGCGTGTGCGTAGACGTCTTTTCGCATAATGCAAAAGGCCAGGACGAAAAGAGGATAGCGCTCATTGATAGATTCAATGCTATGATCCCCACTCTCATCTACATAGACAATATAGTCGCTATATTTTGGCGTGCTCATTCAAAGTTCTTTAGAGACAACCCGGACAGTCAATGCTATCAATGACGGAAAATTTTATCTATATTTTTTTCAAAGTATCCTTATTCATGATTGGAGACGTATTGAAGTAAGGCATTTGTGATCCTTTCAATGAGAAGATGATTCATTTCTCAAGTATGCATATCTTCCGCGGAAAGGATAAGTCTTAGGAAAATCGACCCTTTCTACTTTGCCGTCAAGCACACAATTAGGTCCTAAATTCCTACAGGCTTCTTGCATTGCGTTTTGCCAAAGATCAACCAGCTGTTCGGACTCCTCTCCATCGTAGTAGAAACGGATATATAACAATGATGTCTCCTTCTCGAAATCAACTACGACTGCTCTTAATTTTGGCGTTACAACTCCAAGGAGGGCATGTTGAACGACTAATAATGCATACGCTAGGGAAAGCTCTGTGATTTTTACTTTGGGTAGCTCCTTAGGATAGGGTGCATCAAGCTCTTTTCGTAAGTATGCGAAATACCCTTTTGAAGGGATTTTTTGGGGGTAATCGAGTCTTTTAATATGAGATCTTACCAATTCATATCGCCCCAAATCTGCACTTGCTTCTGTGACAGCACAATCCCAAAGGTCAATTCTTTGTTCGGATACTTCTCCATCATAATAGAACCAGGCGGAAAATACATCTTCCTTTTCATTCACATCGATCATCACTGCTCTTAATTCAGGAGTCACTTCTCCAAGTAAAGCGCTCTGCATTGATAAGAGCGCATATTCGTTTGAAAAATATTTCATATTATGATCTTGGCTGTGTGGGTACAATATGAACGCCACCTTTTGCATAATGGATTTTGCCCCATGTTGTGGCAATTTTTCTCCAGTGGTTCGATCTACTGCATACCCTATAATTTCTTCAAAATTAACGATTTCAAGATAACCTGGAGTACCTGGAGGCAATTCTGAAATTTTCATTCCTCTTCCTACAAATTGATCGACAAGTTTCTGAGGTTCAGAATGTGTTAAGATGCTCTTATTTTCCGATGGATTATAATTTTTGTGGTCGATGATGTGTTTTCCTTGTTTATCAGGCTGAATTTTTAAGTTTCCACGCTTTAATATTTCTTTTCTTGCTTGTGCTCTTCTTGCAGCTTCGATCTTAACTAACGACTTATTGGTTTCGCTGATGGACATCGCTTCAAAAGTCAATAGGTTGTTCGCTTTTTTGAGATCGCGATACACTTTCATAGCTTTTGCAATCCCAGCTCCCATGAAAAAGCAAGCTTTTCCACTGCATCTGGAGAGAGGGGCTTAGGCTTCATTCCAGAAGTTAAGTATTCCTGCAGGGATAAATCAAAATCACCAAGCTCAAAATATGCCACGGCTCTTTCAAAATAGGCTTCCTTATTTTTTGGATTTAAATGGATTGCTTGATTCAGAGATTGAATAGCTTCATTGTAGGAAAGAACTTGGGAAAGCACTTTTCCTTGAAAAACATAAAATTCTTGAGGTGTTTCGTATTTTTTAGATTCCTTTTTCAGGAAATTTAAATAGGCGTCTATATTATCTAAAGCTTCTTCAAAATTTCCAAGTCTAAAGCTTAAAAAACCGTTATCATAAAAAAGTTGGGTATTTGGAACGGTATGACCAGAATAAGAGAGACCTTGTTTATACCGATCTTCGATACAATGAGCGATATCTTCTGCGAGGATATTTAAAAAGCAATTTTCTGTTTCTTCTATAATCGGTGATGCTTCTATTTTAGCTTGTTGGATTTGTTCAATTTTTTTGTGGGCAACAGGTGTGCACTGTTCTCCATGACGATTTCGATTGTAACAATGTTTTTTGCCTGACAATATATCGCTTATGAAGTTTTTTTGTTCATTGATTAATCTTTGATATTCATGATTTACATCATTTCGTAGTTCTGCAAATAACCAAGTTATGCCAGCTACTGAGTAATTTTTGAAATGTTCTAAAAAATAATAGTCTAGTACTTCCTCTGCAAATCTCTTCTCAGACCGGTCATCAGAATCTCTTGTGATTCGATAACACGGTCCTAAAAAATCAATCGGTTTGGGGAGATCCCAAATACAATTGAAAAAAGCATCTTCCAAAGGTTTCTGATTAGAGTTCTCAAAATTACAATATCTGCAACCCCCATATGCCTCACTGAACACAAATGCAAAAAGGAGGAAAATTTCAATGATTTTATTCATGTTTCGGCTCTTTTTTAGCGACTACAGTTGGGAAGATATGAGCTTGATCGTAATAGATTTCAATTTCAGTAAATCCTGCTTCTTGGAGCTGGGACTTGACTAATTCTTCAGAGCGGTATGCTTGCCACTTGCCTGCAAGAATGTCGGATATGATGATCTTTTGCAAAAGAGCGTCTTCGGAATTCACTGCTTTTAAATCCCACTGGGTTTGAGTTCCTGGAATGGGTGGGGGAGTTAAGAAACTTGTGATCAAGCATCCATTGGGTTTTAGTGAGATGAAAAATTGGCGGTAGAGTTCTACGATTTTTTGATCGTCGGTTTCATATATGGACAATCCGTTGCTTGTGATGAGATCAAACTTTGAATCGCAATTTAAGGCCCAAGCATCTCTTTGCAGAAATTGGCAATGGTCTGTCATTCCAAGGTGATTTGCGATTTGCTGGCTTTGAGTAAGAGATTCGGGATCGATATCAATTCCACAGATGGAAAACTGGGAGATCTGAGAGAAATCCAGGTCCATAAGATCAATAGTGAGTCCACAGGGTATCGATGCTAAAGAAATACCGTTGAAAAGCAGCTTTTGGATTTCTCGTTGGAAAATTTCAACTCGTTGTTGCATGGCAAGAGCAGTAGGGGCTTTATTGAGAAGGAATGACTCTACTTCATTGAAGGGCTTGTTTTCTGAATTAAGGCCAGTCAAACGGCCCTGTTTAGGATGCGTATTGACATAGTGCGTCCAATAGCCGTTGAGACCGCCTCTTTGTATCAGAAATCTTCCTAGTTCGAATTGAGTAAGACCTTCGAGCAGCTCTAGTTGGCGCGCAACAGTGATGTAGGGAAGATCTCCTCTTTGTTTGATTTTATTTGCGATGCTGTGGATGGCTCCCTCGAGCGTGTCGCGCTCTGCATGAGATAAATTAGCGTTGTCCGCGGAGTGGATTGCTTGTGTGAATGTTGTCATTGCTAAAAGTCCTAATAAAATTGCATGTTTCATCTATAGCTTTTCAATCATTTCATTGTAGTGTTCAAGAAGCAGTGGGTAATGGTTCTCTAGGCGCTTGCGGAGGCTTTCGGTCATTTCTTTCACGTGGGGGATGTAATTCTCGCGCAGTTTCATGGCATCGTTGCGGATGAGGTCGCCGACATCGATGTGGATGGCGCAATCTTCAAGTAGGCCGTAGTTTTTTCTGAGGACGGGATCATCGTCGATGAAGCCTTTTTGGCAGCAGGAGGTGACGAGCTGGATGATGTGAGAAACGACTTGTTTTGCTTCATCGAGTTTGTTTTGGCTGTAAAGCGAGTCGAGGGTGGGGTAGATGAGGTTGGCTTTTTTTTGAAGGATGAAGGTCACATCGTCGAGATGAATGCGATGCTGGGCTTTTGTTTTGTCGACGAGTGTGATAGTGAGGTGGAGGTTGTCTGAGGGGTTGATATGGGTTAATAGAACGCCGGTTTCGTCTTTGAGGTATTGGTCGCTGTCTTTGTAGCTGGAAAAGTTGATGCTGAGCCTTTGAAAATTGTGCTGTTTGATTTTCTTGCGGCGCTCATTGAAGTAGTAGGAAAAAGGATGGGTAAGCCAAGGGAAGATGCGCATGTGAGAGGCAAAGCGATGAAATTTGATCACGTATTTTTGGTCTTCAGAAATAAAAGCAAAGCAGTGGGCTCCTTTGGCAAGATAGTGGAATTTCTGGCTTAGGATTTGTTTTAAGGCTTGGTGTTGATCTGGGGTGGGTTCGGGCAGGTCCCATGTGGGGTCATAAGATAAGCTCGAATGGAGAAAGCGAGCACAAAAGCTGCTGCCGCGTTTAAAGAAGATCCGATCGACATGGGTTAAGATCCCGATCATGAGTACTGCTGAGGTAATGAGTAATAATTTTTCTTTTTTAATCATTTTCAATGAGCCCTTTTAAGCGATTTTCATAATGGGTAAAGAGATCTGGGTGGTTTTTTCTAAGAAATCGGCTCAACCTTTGCGTTTTGCGGATGAGTTCTTTTTTATAGACTTCTGGATTTTTTAGAGATTCATCGAAGGTATAAGAGCTAAGATCTAAAGCGATGGCTCCTTCTTGAGTGTAGCCGAAATTATTGCGAAAGGATTGGTCGAGATCGCGAATGCCTCGTTTGTAGAGGGTGAGCAGGCAATCGATGATTTGATCGAGGGATCGCTTGGCTTCTTCACTTGTTTCCTCTTTGGCAAGGCGATCGATGTGGGGAATGAGCAGATCGGCTTTTTTTTGCACGAGGAACTCTGTTTGATCGAGATCGATGGTATGGCAGATGCCAATGTTGTCAATGAGTGTGACGGGTTTATGCAGCCCCTTGGTTTTATTCAAATGCACGTAGAGAAGGCCAGTGAGCTCTTTGGCTTCTTTGTAAAGAAGGGTGCAGCTATTGAAGTTGAATTCTTGAAAATAGGGGGTTTCTTTAGGCCAGGGAGCGCTTTTTAAGAGCAGATTTTGAAAGTGGAAATGACTTAGGATGTGAGGTAAGCGAAGATGGTCGTGTTTATAAAATTTGAGGACGGTTTTTTGGTCTTCGCCCAAAAAAGCAAAGCACCAGCCTCCGGAGCCTAGATAGGTAAAGGATTGGTCTAAGAGAGTGTTGATGTTTTGTTGTTCAGTCTCCGTTAGGGGTGGGACTTCCCAGCGAAGTTCGTTGGGGAGATTGGAGAGGATGAGATAGGGACGGAATCCTTTTGTTTGGATATTGCAAAAATGGGAAAGCGAGAGGAAGGTAGCTGCAATAATGAGGAGTTTTGAGGTTAGAAGCAGTGTTTTTATGAACATTCAAACTCGATTGTTTCTTCTTCTTTCACTTTGCGCAAGATTAATTTGACCTGGGTTTCATTTTTGATCTCTCCCTTAAGGATAGCGGTGGAGAGGAGGTTGACGACTTTTTGTTGGATGAGTCGTTTTAAGGGGCGCGCGCCATAGAAGGGGTCATAGCCTTCGCGCGCTAGAAACGAAAGAACAGGCTGCTCCCAAACGAGTTTAACGCTGCGGTCAGCAAGGCGCTTTGACACTGCGTTGAGTTGGATGAGAACAATTTTCTCCATGTCTTTTTCTTGAAGGGGCAGGAAGGGGAGGATGTCGTCGAGGCGATTAAGGAATTCTGGTCTGAAATGGGTTTTTAACACGGGCTCAACAATATGAAGTACATCCTCTTTGGTCCAGTTTTTTGAAGCTTTGCGAATATGCTCGAGCAATAAATCGGATCCGAGGTTGGAGGTCATGATGAACAGGGCATTTTTGCAGTTGACTGTGCGCCCTTTGCTATCGGTGAGTCTGCCGTCGTCGAAGATTTGCAGAAGGATGTTGAAGACGTCGTGATGGGCTTTTTCGATTTCGTCGAATAGAACCACGGAGTAGGGACGGCGCCTTAGGCTTTCTGTGAGCTGGCCTCCTTCTTCGTAGCCGATGTATCCAGGAGGAGATCCGATCAGCTTGGATATGCTGTGTTTTTCCATATATTCCGACATATCGATGCGAAGGATGGCATCTTCTTGATTGAACAGTTGATCCGCAAGAGCCTTTGCAAGTTCGGTTTTTCCGACTCCCGTTGGGCCGATGAAGAGAAAGACGCCGACGGGGCGGTTGGGATCGCTAAGGCCAGCTCTTGATCTGCGGAGGGCTTCGCTGACAGCTTCGATGGCAAAGGGCTGGCCGACGACTCTTTCGCTAAGGGTTTTTTCCATGTGGAGCAACCGTTGCGCTTCGCTTTCCAGCATGCGGCCTGCAGGGATGCCTGTCCATTTGGCAACAATCTGTCCAATCAAGGGTTCATCGACTTCTTCTTGCAAAAGTCGGCTGGGCAAGCGGGTGAGTTTGCTTTGCGCTTCTTCGAGTTCTTTTTGCATTTTTGGAAGTGTGCTGTAACGCAGTTCTGCGACTTTGTTATAGTCAGCGGCGCGCTCGGCTTCTTCTTCTTGGAAACGAAGCGTTTCCAAAGCGTTTTTTTTCTCTTTGACCTGTTCGATCAATTTTTTTTCCTGATTCCATTTTTCTCGAAGAGTGGAAAGTTCCTCTTTGAGGTTTGCGATTTGTCCTTCCATCTTTTTCGCTTCAGCGCGAGAGCTGGATGTGTCTTCTCGTTTGAATGCTTCTTGCTTGACGATAAGGCCGGATAGCTCATGCTCTTTGATTTCAATCGGCAAGGGCAGGCTTCCAATTTGCAAACGGATCATACTAGCTGCCTCATCGACCAAATCAATGGCTTTGTCGGGAAGTCTTCGGTCGGTGATATAGCGCGCGGAGAGGAAGACTGCTGCGTGCAGAGCGCTTTCAGTGATGCGAACGCCGTGATAAATTTCATAGCGCTCCCGGAGGCCTCGCAAGATAGCGATAGAGTCTTCTAAAGAGGGTTCCTGCACCAAAACGGGTTGGAATCTACGCTCTAAAGCGGGATCTTTTTCGATGTACTTTTGGAATTCATTCAGTGTTGTTGCGCCGATGCAGTGCAGCGTTCCTCTGGCAAGAGCCGGTTTTAACAAGTTAGCAGCGTCCATGGCGCCTTCGGTAGCTCCTGCGCCAACGAGGGTATGCACTTCATCGATGAACAAAAGGATCTTTCCTTCGCTTTCTTCGACTTCTTTTAAAATGCCTTTGAGCCGCTCTTCGAATTCTCCGCGGAACTTTGTTCCCGCGATGAGTGTGCCCATATCGAGGACAAAAAGTTCTTTATCTTTAAGAGAGTCGGGGACGTCGTCGGTTGCAATGCGCAAAGCAAGGCCTTCGGCAATGGCTGTTTTACCTACGCCCGGTTCACCGATCAAAAGGGGATTGTTTTTTGTGCGGCGGCCTAAGACTTGCATGGTGCGCCTGATCTCTTCATCTCTTCCAATGACGGGGTCAAGTTTTCCTTCTTTAGCAAGCGCTGTGAGGTTTTTGCAATATTTGCTTAAGGCTTGTAGACCAGATTCAGAAGAAGGAGAGTCCATACGCGTTTTACCTCGGATTTGTTGGATGCGAGTTTCGATGTCATTAGATGAGAGCTTGGATGTTTTTTTCCAACTGGCAAAGGGTTCTTTAGCGGATTGCCAGAAAGTGTAAAAAAAATGATCGGTGCTGATGTAATCATCCTTCCATTTCTTTGCGACAGCTTGTGCTTCTGCGATGATGCTTTGCAGCTGAGCAGAGACGGCGGGTTGTTGGGGTGCGCCGCTAAATGTGGGGACTTTTTGCAGTGCAGTGGTTAGCTGCGCGATCAAAGCTTTGGGATCTAGGTTTAAAGAAGTGGAGAGAGAAGAAAAATATTCTTGGGGATCTTCAAAAAAGGCAAGAAGAAGATGATTTTCAGTGAGCTCAGTGTGATGGTGCTGCTGAGCAAATGAAAAAGCGCTTTCGATGGCAATGCGCGCTTTATCCGTGAATTGAGGCGTCATAGATTCTCTCTTTTGAGAGAAGGATTATATCTAGACGCAGCGATTTGTCAATGAGAAGGGCTGCTGGCGGGAGGGGGTGTTTTTGGCTGCGATGGGCCCGTTTGATTTTCTGGAGGAGCTTTTCTCGCTTTGACGCTCATTCCTGAATTGGTATTGGTGATGATGAAAGGATAGTTGGGATTATTGCTAGGTGTGATTTTAACGGGAAAAGGAGTGATCCAAATCGCTGATGTTTTGAGATCGTCGGGTGCAATTTCCCAGACAGAATTGTCGGAAAGAAGGAGTTTTTTGCCATTGTCAATATTGATGGAAAGGGAGAGCGGCGTTTGCGGTTTTTCTTCTTGTACTTTCAATACGAAGGTTTTGTTTAGCCAATCTTCGAGGGCTAATTTTTCTTGGAACGATAATTTGGTAATCCCCGTTTTCTTTTGCTCTTCTTCCGACATGACAGTATCGAGAACGATGAGCTTATCTGCTTGCAGATGGGAAAATGTTAAGCTTGCTGATGCGAGAGAAAGAAAGAACAGAGAGTGTTTCATGAAATAATTCCCGTTTTTACTGGACTTTAGCCATTGCTCGGGGCCGCTTTCACGTCTATTGGGCCTGCAGCCTTACGATTTTTTAAATGGTGGCTTATTCAAGCCTACCATTTAAAAAATCATAAGGCTGCAGGCCCAATATCTCGTGAAATCGACTCCCTCCAATGGCTAAAGTCCAGTTTTAGAAATAAAAAAACCACTCCCATGGGTATGGGAGTGGTTGATACGAAAAGCGTTTAGAAATAAAACGCTGCTTTTATTGTCAAACCTTCGAAGTTCAGGTCTGATGTGCTTGAGTTGGAGAAGTTGATAAATTGGTTTTGGTTGAACCAAATTTGCTCTTCCCAACCTGCTTGCAATTGGAACAAGAAGTCATCGTTATGGAACGCTGTTTCAAAGCGCAGGCCTAATCCCCATTCCAATACAGCTGTAACAGGGTGTGCGCTTTTGTGAATGTGGTTCTGGTTCCACTCACGTGTCGCAGTTTCCACTTCATCTTTGCGAGACACATCGAAATCATTCAAGATTCCGCTAATGGCGAAATCGCCATAAATGCACAACTTTTTCCACATGTAGTAAGCTGAGTTCAAACCAGCTCTTATGCCGACAGCCCACTGATCTTGATCCATTTTCATTTCGATTTCAGAGCCATTGAGCAACTGAAAAGGTGTGGAAGAAACGTTTTCATATTCCACATTGAAGTCTTGGTCAGTCCAATCGAACTTCATCCCGATGAATGGTCTCAGTGTCAGCCACTTGCTGATCCAGAAGTTGCGGCCAAGCTCGAGGTCAAGAACGTTGAAATCCAAAGACCATTTTGCTTTTGCTTCTTCAGCAAAGAAAGTGATCTGATCCCCAGTCTGCCATGGCATTGGGATATTGGACATGACATTGGAGTCACCATCCGCATCTCTTTTTGCATGGTTTTTCGTCTCACTTTTATCAAATGTCAGTCTTGTGTACTGAGCGAAGAAGTCCCACCCATCGTGTCTAAACTTCAAACCAAAGCCCACTTTAAAGCCTGGTTCGTAAGAGAAATGAGGATGATGGACATGACCTTTATCAGCATTATGAATGATAGGTGTTACACCTGTGAGTGCATAATCTAAGCCATCTTCATGAGCTCTCCACCAAATGAAGTCAGCTGTCAGATAGGGATCAGCCCATCTAGTGACCGATGGCTCAGCAGAAGGTGTGATTTTATTCATTTCATTCATGTACATCTGCTGTTGTTCAGCAGGAGACATGTTTTTTCCTTGTGCATCCGCGCAAAGAGGCGCAAATGCTGCGCAGAGCAAAGGAATTGTTGTTAGAGTTATTTGCTTCATACGTCTCTCCGTATTTATAGGTTCTCCATGTTCCGCATCATATTAAATTTAGGATTTAACGCAAATTTTTTCTTTGATTTTTGTGGAAGCCGCTGAAAAATGGCATCCAAAATGATGGATTTTTTGAATGTAGTTTTCTCTATGAAAATAAGAGGATTTTTTAAGGATTGAATATTTTTTGGAGAAAAAATGTAAAAGTTCGCATTTTAATGAATGCTTCGTTGATTTTTATGATTGTTTTGGCTGCTTTTTTGAGCTTTTCGTAATCATACTAATCCTCGAAAATAACTTTGCATTTGAGCTTATGAACCTATCTCACTAAAATTTTTCAGGCCGATCTCTGTATAATCAAGGCTCAGGATTCATCCTTCTTAGTGTTTCGCGGATGGATGCCAGGGCTTTAGGATAGTGGCTGCGGGCTTTGACGAGGGATTCAGCTTGGCAAAGGTAGTTCCAAGCTTGATTGTAATCGAGTCTCTGGATGGAAAGGATCGTTAGGTAATATTCTATGGTAGCATTGTGAGGATCGATTTTGTGATAACGCTCGAGAATCTCTTTTGCTTCGCTGCTTCTTCCCAGCTGAAGCCAGGTTGTGGCCAGATGCAACTGTCCTGCTCGGTAGTTGGGGTAGCGTTTTAATATTTTCTCAATCTCTTTTTGTTTTTTGATGATCGATTCCCGCGTTTCATCCACGGGCAAGAAAACGGCTTTGATTCCTTCGGCATCGATTTTGCCGCTTAAATAATCATCGGGAATGGTTTCTGGCGAGATGGCTTCTTCGAAAGTGATGTGGCGTATTTCTCTTAAGAGGGCTGCGCCTTCGCTGTGTCTGCCTACAAAGAGGTAGTTCATGCCCATAAACATCTTTAGAAGAGGATCCTTGGGTAAGAATAGAACAGCCTTTTCATAAAGGCTGACTGTTTTTGCGTAATCTTGTTTTGACCAAAAGGCTGCCGCTTGGTTCATGAAAGCAAGTCCGATCACTTCTTTTTTGCTGCGATGCTGTAGTGTACGTGTATTGATGCCCAAATAATCTTCCGATGGAATATCGATGCCCCGGGCTGTCGTCTCTATATTAATGATCTTCTTCCCATTATTATAGCGAACGTAGATGTGGCCTGGCGGAGTGATGATTTCAAGGGGGAGGTCGAGCCGCTGAGCGAGTGCAAGATAGAGGATCGATACGCCAAGGCAAACCCCTTGTCTACTATCGATGACAGAAGGAAGGAATGTATAAAGGTCGATATCATTGGCATAAAGAGAGTGAGGAGGAAAGCGAAATTGCATTTCTTGGAAGATGAAGCGGTTGATCTCTTTGATTTTATCTTCATGGGTGGGATTTTTGGGAAATCTAGCAGCGATTTGCAGAGCCATTAAATCGATGCTGGCTTCGTATTGCTGGATTTCCTCCATGGGATTTTGAGACTCGTCAAACTGAAAAACAAGCAGTCCCCTAGCGATGTCGATCTCCTCTGAGGCAAGTTTTAAGACATCCTCTTTGCAAGTAGCATTGAATCCTTTTAACTTTCGATTGGAGAGTTGGTCTGATAGCTTTGCAATCAGGCTGAACTGCTGCTGGTTGAGTTTGACTATAGGGTCGGAAGATTGCCTTGTGATGAGAGAGATAATTCCCTGGATATCGAGGGTAGGGAGTCTTGTGTTCAGCTCTTCTTTAGAAATTTCATTGCCACCCAGCAAGATCCAGGTGCGCCTGAGCGCATCTTTTCCCTCTTTAGTATCGGGGTATAGTTCGTAAAAGGCTAAGTGTTGCGATACAGAGAGTGGGTCTAAACTATTATAGAGCGTTTGGAGTGTGCTTTCAGCGCTTTGCTGTGGAACCTTTCTTTCTTGCACTTTGATGGTTTTTTTTGCGAGCAGTTCAGCAGGCAGCAAAGGAGAGAGTGCGAGGAGAAGGAAGAAGGATGTAGTAAGGTGAAGTAAAGTCATAAAATAGAAAAGGTATACTTTTCTAAATCATAACTGGGATTTTGGTTTTGGGAAACCACAATCGGGACCGATTGTGGTTTTTGGGAAGAATTTTTAGAGACCGACCTGTTTAGTGGCGATGTAGCCTAGAGCAATTGCTCCAGCCTTTGCCGTTTGATTCCAGTCGACGCCAGCGAGCTCTGCTTCATCATTTTTCAGACTTGTAAGTGCTGTGATTTGGCTTTCAATCGATTGTGTGGTTAAGGCCGCGTAGCTTTTCTCAACAGTAGCAACGGGGATGAGGAGTTGTTTTTGGATGACTGATAGCTCTGCATCGATGCTTTTTCTTTCATTTTCAAGTAGATTGTAGGCATCTAAAATATCAGCAGCATCTGAGTGATTTGCTGAAGCAGCTGTTTGGTACTCTTTCCATTTTTGATCGAGAAGGCAACTTGGGTCTTGATAGTAGTTGCCGGAAAGCTTTTTTTGGCGTGCAAGCAGGGTGTTTTGTTTGTTGATGAGGACAGGATCGCTGATAGGGATAGGTACCACTTCGCTTCTTTCTATGCCGATGATTTCGTGCAGCCTGGCTTCCGAGCGGTCTCTTTTTTCTTCTAGCTTTTTGTAAATTTCAATGGATGATTTAGCGCTTTTGATTGTTTCAGTCTCTGATTTTGTGTCCAGTTCATTGGAGATGTTATCCAATTCATGACGGAACTCCACCTGAATGGATAATGCTGCGTAGACATTTGCTACAACAGTATCCCAAGCTTTTTTTAGAGATGATGCAGGGTCTTGGTAGAAACTACCATTTAATCTGACAAGAGCTTCAGAGCATCTTTTCTTTTCTGCTGAAAGCTCTTCTTTTTTCTCAGCGATTTTCTTTTGAAAGATACTGTTTGTTTTATTTAGTTTATTGTCGTCGAGAGCTCCCTGAAGTTCTTGCAGCTCAGTCTCAATTTTAGAGACATTGTGAGCATGGACGTTTTGTGGAAGCGCGGAGCAAGCATAATTTTTAATGGTAGAGAATACGGAGTACATATAATGCCCTCTTTTTATATTGTATATTAACGTATTTTATCATGTTTTTAATTTTAGTGTCGATCAAACAAGAGATTTTAATTAAATTAATATTTAAACTTGTCAGATAATTGTCAAAAGATGATTTTTTTCATCTTTTGAAATAATTCTTTGTGAGATGTGATTTCTTCGATGGAGGGGCGGAAGCGAAAGGTCCAGTTGGAAGGAGAGACTGTTCCTGGGATGTTGATCCTGTCTTTATCTGGATTTTGCCACCTTAGTTCTGGAAATAGTGCAAGGTATTCCTGAAGTAGATTGACATGAAAAAGACTGGAGGTGTGGTGGCTGTCCCAAAGAATCTCTTCGCGCTGCTCTGGACTGAGATCACGGCCCAATTCCCAGTGTTTGTGTTCGGCATAATCCTTTGTTCCATTTTTACTGTGTTTCCACCATAGAGCTAAGGTTTCCGTATCATGGGTCGAGACAGTTGTAAGGCTGACAGGGGAATAATTTTGGATGGGGATATAACTTTTATCTCCACTCCAATTTCTTTCCCAGCGTAGGAGTTTGATTTCACAAATTCCCATTTCATCCATATAGGGGTGGAGGATTTCTGGCACTATTCCCAAAGCTTCAGAGATGGGAAGCATGTTTGTCGATGAGGCGAGCATTGTCAAAAGCTCTTTACCCTGTTTTTCCCATTCTTTTTCTTCTTCCGGGATAAAACGTCCTTCTTTAGCCGGATGATGAGGTGGAATCGCCCAAACGCGAAAAAATCCAATCACATGGTCGAGCCGGAAGAGATCAAAGAAGTTTTCGGCGTACTGCAGTCTTTGTTTCCACCATTGGAATTGGTTTTTTCTTAAAGCGTCCCAATGGAAGATGGGCATCCCCCAGTTCTGGCCTTGTTCATTAAAAGGATCCGGAGGTGCGCCTCCAGCTACATGGAGATCGAAGAATTCTATGTTTTGCCAGACATCAGCGCTTTCTACGCTGACGAGAAAGGGAATGTCTCCCATAAGGAATACCTTTTTCTCTTTAGCGTATTCTTTGACCGCTTTCAGTTGTGTATAACAAAGAAATTGCAAGAGGAGAAAAAAACGGACTTCTTTTTGGTGGATGTGCAAGAGATCTTTCAATTTTTCAGCAGAAGGATTGCGCACATCTTCGGGCCAGGTTTGCCAAGGGATATTCTGAAGTGAAATTTTTAGCGTTTTAAATAAGGCGTAGTAGTTTAACCAAGGATTGGAGGCGAGGTACTGTTGAAACTCTTCGTTTTCTAGAACTTGTTCACCAACAGCTGCGTAATATTCTGTAAGCCAGTTTTTTTTATATGCAAAGACATCGGCATAGGCAATGTTATCAAAAGCATTAAATTTTTTGTATTCCGAGAGCCTTGCTCGCAATTCAGGAAGTTTGTCGAGCAAGGGCAAAGCATGAAGAGATAAATAGATAAATTCCAAGGCGCATGAAGAGATGGAATTGTAGGGGCTTGGATCGGATTCTACGTGGCAGTCATTTAGGGGAAGAAGTTGGATCACATCAAGTTTTAAAGCGTGACACCAATCGATCATTGGAATGAGGTCGAGAAACTCTCCAACCCCGCAACTGCTTTCACTGTGGATCGAAAAAAGAGGGATTGTGATTCCGTGATGCGGCCGAACTCCAATTTTTTTCCATGGTGACCCTGTGATGCAATGAAACAGCCTCTCTTTTAACTCATCCATGTTACTTAACGTCAAAGATAGTACCTGAGGATTTAGAAGATTGGGATACTAATTGAGAGGTTTGGCCTGTTTCAACACCAGTGCGCCATCCGCTTGCTTTTTCTATAAATGCTTGGATGAATTCAGAAAGTTTACGGCCGTTTAAGCTTGCCAGTCTTAAGTAAGAGAAAAGGACGAGTTGATTATTTTTCTCTGAGTAAGCAAGTGCCCCATTTTGCGCAAAAGGATGATTGGCTTTAAGAGCATCTTTAAAAATATTTTCTCGAAATTTTCCGGGAGGGATCTCACAGATGTATGTCGCAACGAGAAGATTTTCTAGGTGAGGGTCGCATTCGAGCTGGATAGCGAATTGTTCAGGAAACTGAATCTTGCACGCGCCGACTTTGTCCGGGTGGAGGGTGACGCTATAGATATTTCCAAGTTCATTCAGAATTTCATCAAAGCGATCAATCATTCTTGTTTTTCCTCGCCTTCTTTTTCTTCTTCCTCTTCATCTTCTTCCAGGCGCTCATCCAACTCTTCGATAGCATCCATAAAGGCATTGAGCATATCCTGGCGGTGTTGATCGGAGCGGAAAAGTTTTGGCGCAACTTGCCTAATACCATCGCGCATTTGCGTCAGCAAAATAATTTGCGCGATAATTTCTTCTGAAAGGCCGAGAGCGGCTCCCAGTTGCAAAATTTTGTCAGCGGAAGGATACCTGTCTTGGATAGCTTTCATGAAAAGCTTTGCAAGCATCTCAAAGGTGATGCGCATCGGCAGATCTAGTCCTTGCCGAGAAAAAGCAGACATAATGAGGCTCATCCGGGACTTAAAGAAACGGAAAATGCCAAGGATTCCCTGGAGTTTACGCGCTTCAGTCAGGATCTGGTGCAGCTCGCCTCTGTCGATAGAAGGGCCTTTGGATTTGAGATCACCGCCCATCGAGTGCAAAAGAAAATCGATCACGGTTTTCATTTTGTCATAGGCAAATTGTGAGGTTAGCTCATCAAAAAGAGTGCCTGCCTCTCTTGGGTTGCCGGTAACTTCGCGGTAAAGGTTGCGAAGGCCCGTGGGAGATCCTAAACCCTGCTTTGAAAATTCTCTGGCTTGCTGAGAGATGTTTTTTCCAGCCTTGATTTCTCGACCATAGGCACTATTAAGATCGCCTTTTGCTTTGCGGATCTCTTCTGCATGCTCGCCTACCGCAGTCTGCTCTAAAAATTCAAGAGCCTCGTCGGCGAGGGAATAGTCTGGATAGATCTCAAGGAGCTTTTGAAGGATTTGCTCCTTGGTGTCTCCTGGAAGGATTCTTGCTCTAAGCAGAAGGAGTGTGCGAGGTTGGAATTCGGGATTTCTTCGGTGGAACTCATCGCTAATTTCTTCGATGCGCTGAACCTCTAGGACAGCTTCATCGGTTTCTTGAGTCTTTTGCACCTCTTCTTCTTTGCCAGTGCGTCTGCGCCTAGTTTCAAGAGTTTCGAATCTTCTAGCCATTAAAACGGGATTGAAAGTGCCCTCGTCGATTCCAGATTGAAACAATTGATCATTTTCCAGCACAGGCTCGGGTTTGATATTGGCTTTTGCAGCCAAAGCATTCGTCCTGTGGGCATCGAGCTGTATCGGTTGGATGGGGATGTCATGGTTGGACATGCTTAAAACCTAGCTATGAAGCCTTAATATTACAACACTCTCTATGAAAGTTGAACGCGACCGAGTGGTTGAATTCTGATTTCCGGTACAATTTCCTGATAAGAGACGACAGACATATCAGGGAACTCCCCTTCGATCAATTTGCGCACAAAGCGGCGCACATCAATAGCGGTGAGCAATACAGGAGGTTGTCCGCCGACAGGCGTAGGAACAACAGTTGTGCGCATCGCATGCAGGATCATTTGCACGGAGTCAGGATCGAGTGCAAGATAAGAACCTGCTGATGTTTGCTTAATGGCTCCGCGCACCATATCTTCAATCTCAGGATCGAGCAAATAGACGGAAAGCACCGACTGCCCTTGAGAGTATTTGTAGCTGATGTAACGCTTGAGCGAGGAGCGCACGTACTCGGTCAAGAGAACGGTGTCTTTTTCCGATTGGGCCCATTCGGAAAGGGCTTCTAAGATCGTGCGGAGGTCTTTAATGGAGATCTGTTCTTGCACCAATCTTTTGAAAATTTCCGTAAGCTTTTGAAGGGGAACTAGGCGCGTGACTTCTTTGATCAGATCAGGGAAGGATTTTTCGATGAACTCCAAAATCCCTCGTACCTCTTGGATCCCGATAAAGTCAGCGGCATGCTGGCGGTAAAAATAGGACAAGTGGAGGATCATGACATCAAGAGGCTTCCAGAATTTAATGCCGGCTTTTTGAAGGATGTCTAGAAACTTATTGTCTACCCATACCGATGGCTGGCCGATATTGTTTTTCGTCGTCGTGAAAGGGATATTGTAGCGCTTGAGGTTTTCAGGGGTTTCTGTGGTGAGCAGCGCGTTCTCCATGATCTTTCCGCGAACGATTGGCACCTCGTTGAGATAAATCGAGTATTCGTCCGATTCGAGTCCAGGAGAATCGGTCCGCACGTGAACGCCAGGGAAACGCACCCCGAGGTCTTGGTAGAGAGCATGCCGCATTTTGGGGATCATGTCCTCGATGAACGTCGCCCCCTGCTTTTCTTTACGGATGGCGCCAGAGAGCGTTTTCCCGACTTCCAAGATGACAGGTAGTGTGAGCGCATATTCGTCGACGCCTCCGCGGATAACGGTATGCCCTGCGACATCGGTTTCAACTTTTGCAGAGCTGATTCCTGCTTGGGTTTTGGCGGCGCTTTTCTTGCTGTTATACCAAACGGCAAAGCCAATGCTGAAAAGGATCATGGAAATCATAAAGAAAATCAGCGTTGGGAATCCCTTGACCAAGCCCATAAGGAATACAACGGCAGCTGCGATCATGATCGCTTTTGGCTGATTGAGGAGCTGGCCGGAAATCTCTCTACCGAGGTTCGCGTCTTTCTTTTCAGAAGATACGCGCGTGGTGACAATACCTGCTGTCAAGGAGATAAGGAGGGAGGGGATTTGAGCAACTAGGCCGCCGCCGATGGAAAGCAATGTATATGTCTTTGCCGCCTGCATTGCGGTCATGTTATGCATCGCTATCCCGACGATCAAACCGCCCACAATGTTGATGACAGCGATGACAATCCCTGCGATGACGTCTCCTTTGACGAATTTCATCGCGCCGTCCATAGCTCCGTAGAGTTGGCTTTCTTTGGTGAGCGCGAGTCGAAGATCGCGGGCTTGTCCTGCATCGATGATACCGCTGCGCATATCGGCATCGATACTCATTTGCTTACCAGGCATCGCATCGAGTGTAAATCGCGCTGCTACCTCGGCGACGCGCTCAGCACCCTTTGTGACGACGATGAATTGGACGATGGTGATGATCAAGAAGATAATACCACCGACAACAAAATTTCCTCCGACGACGAAATCGCCGAAGGCGTAAATGATTTGGCCGGCATAGGCGTGAAGCAAAATGTCACGCGTTGCGGAGATTTCAATCCCTAAACGAAAGAGCGTCGTGATCAAAAGCAGAGAAGGGAAAATGGAAAGGTGGACGGCCTTAGGGATATAAAGAGCGACCATCAGAATGGAGATGGAGACTGTCAGGTTGATTGCGATCAAGTTGTCCAGGACCACCGGGGAAACAGGGATGATGATCATCATGATAAGCACGATGATGAACAGCGCCAAAACGATATCGCTGGAAGAGTTGATGATCCTGAGAGCTCGTTCTCCCCCTAATGCGCGCGCAAGTTTGTCAAGAAAATCTTTCATTGAAATATCTCCAGTCCCGAAGTCTCCAGGCTTTCGATTCCTTCCAGCCAGCGCAATATCTCTGCTACAGCTTGGTAAGTGTCCTCAGGAATATAATCGCTGATTTTCCCTTTTTCAAAAAGGGTTCGTGCTAAAGTTACATTGCGCATAATCGGAATTCCATTTTCTTGAGCAATTTTCATCATTACTTCGGCGACAGCCCCTTTGCCCATCGTTACGATCTTCGGCGCCGGTTCTTTCTCAGAGTCGTATTCGACAGCCACTGCAATGTGCGTCGGGTTCGTAATCACCGCTTTTGCGCGCTTGACAGCCGATGGCCCTTCTTGGTAGGCGATCTCCTGGGCTGTTTGCCGGCGCTTGCTCTTCATATGCGGATCTCCTTCTGTATCCTTATATTCCTGTTTTACTTCAAACTTTTCCATCTTCATTTCTTTGGCAAAGTTTCTTTTTTGGAAAATAAGGTCAAAAATTGCAATCGCTAAAAAGAAGATTCCCACCCGGATGATGACTTTGATGAGAAAGTCGGAAAATACAATAGCGCTTCCAAAAACGGGAATGGCTGCGGTGGCGATAATCTCAGGGATGCTAGACCAAATCACCGTATAAATAAGGATCAAAGCGCCTGCGATTTTAAATAGGGATTTTAAAAGCTCAAAAACTGTTTTAAATTTGAACATGTTCTTAATGTTCGAAACAGGATTTAAGCGTTTGATGTCGGGCTTCATGGATTCCAAAGAGAAAAGGGGGCCGACGATCAGGAAGTTGACAAGAACCCCGACACATACGGTAAGCATCAAGATGGGCAGGCTCGTATTGAAAATCACTTGGAGGGCTTGACTGATAATTGCAGGGGCTCTGTTTGGCACATCGACATTTGTTCCAGATAGTTTAAATGTCGAAATAATATAGGCAGAAAGAACTTGATAGATATAACCCGAGCTAAGAATGACCGTAGAAATGGAAACTACAAACGTAAACGCAGAAGGGAAGTCCTGAGATTTGGCGACTTGCCCCTTCTTGCGCGAGTCGCGCATTTTCTTCGGGGTCGCCTGTTCGGTTTTTTCGGCCATTTAAAGAAAGTCCAAATGAGATTATGCAGTTGCCACATACTGCACTTTACCGAATAGTCTTTCTTACTTCAAGGGAATTCAAGAGAAAGAGCAGCATCGCTTTGAGAAGCGATGCTGTCTGGGGTGGAAGATTACATTCCTCCGAATCTCACGTTGTCTGCGACGCGATTAAGAAGGTGGGTTCTGAACATCATTGTTGTGTCATACAAATTTTTAGCAACTAAGCCTGTGTAGCCAGCCGCTACAGTTGCAAGAGCACCAGAGGCGAGGGAATAACCGCCGTCTAAATAGACAGCACCTACTACACCTGCAGTAGTCACAGCAGCGCCTACATAGACGCAATTTCTTACTTCTTGTACTCTATCAGCGATCATTCTTAGGTACATATCGCCGATATATTGTTTGAATTGTTCTATTTGTCCTGGGACTAAAGCGATTCCCATGGCTTCTCTGGTGGATAATGACATATTATTCTCCTTATTATTAATGCTATTAATGAACATGTTTTATTATAACAATTTGTATATATAAGTTAAAGGTTTTTGTTGTTTTTTATAAAATATTGATTATCAGTGTATTGTCGCCTGATTTTTTCAATTTAATATTTAAATCTATTTAGACTGAAATGATTAATTTGTGTTTGTAAATGAATTATTTTAAATCGAGATTAATTAGTTTACAGGAATCAAATAGTGCTGTATTTTAGTAGCCTTAAAATGAGCAAAAAGACGGCTAAATATGACAACACAGATTACTGCCAAGACCTACCAATCTTATGAGTGTCCTCTATTTGTCCCTTATACCGGGACAAGCGATCAGCCCGACACTGTAAGTCTCTTTTGCCTACAAGGCAAAGGTCCTGTTTGCTTTAGGGATGAGTCGATCCATAATCAGCTAGATTACAATCCATTGAATTTTATGATTGCGATCGCAAGAATTCAAGAAGCGGGATACAGGGTCTTTCTCTATATGAAAGGAGAAGATAACGATCTCTGGAACGCATGTAAAAATTTGACGCGTGGCGTTGTTGCATTAGTTCCCCTCGCTGGCAATGGGGTGTTGTATTTATATGATACTGTAAAAACAAATTTTTATATCCATCCGCAAATCACAGAAGGCTTAAAAACAGGTCCCGCCATATTGGGGATTGCCTTTGATGGCAAAATTGTGACGACTTTCCCGCTTGAAAAATTCAATACTTTGACAGGCAAAAAGGCCGATGACCCCTTGGGTGTGCTTGCTGCCTGGTGGCTTATGGTATTAAAAGAGAACATTCCTAATAAATTGACTCGGATTAAACTTGCAGAGCGTTTGACCAGCATAGTGAATGGAGCAGCTCGTTAAAACTCATGGGTGCTATTTTGTTTGGCGAAATGATCGAAGAAACATTAATTATAAGTGATGTATGTCAGGCAATTTAAATATCCATTCATCACAGAATACAAACAATAGCTCGAATTATCCCTATCTACCAGTCAATTTTTCCTCTTTCAATGCTCCCCTCAATTGTCCCGCTTTTTCCACTCCAGTTCCGCAATTCTCACAAGACAATAGAGTGGATCCTATATCTGAGGCTTACATTTCCCGCGATCTCTTGGAAATCTCCAGAGAGATGGACAACTTGGAATGGAATGTGGGGTTAGAGAGTGTTCAAACAACTCAGTCGAAGATCAACAACCTAGCGGCAAGATGTGAGAAACTCACACGCATGCAATCGCATCCCCTATTCGGAATTAATGCTTCTCATCTTATTAAAAAATTGCAGTTCTTTCAGAACAAGTGGATGCACCCCTATCGAAATCATTTAAATACTGGGGAATCTAGCAGATACAGCACTCTAAATTTAGGTTCAGGGCAGTCAGCTCTTGAACAAAGGCCGAGAGAGCCAGAACAGATTCTAATAGAGAAACGGGCTTCGAGCAAGCAAGCGGATACAATAAGTTTGACTGAAAGTGAAGCTAGTGAATGCGAATTCAGCTTAAACATCGAAACGAGTGTGACACAGAAAGTACCCACCTCAATTGACGTTGACGGTTTCACAAATCGAAATTACCTGAATGTAAATTCAGGGTACGAGGGTGTTGCGGCGAGTCAGCGAACTCTTGAAAAGAGGCCGAGAGAGCAAGAGCAAAATCAGATAGAGGAACAGGGTTTGAGCAAGAGAGCGAAGGTAGTAAATTTGCCTGAACTTGATTCCATGACTCAATTCTTGAATCTATTTGGGTATAGTCAAAGCGAAGTCAGCATAAACAACGAGGCGGGTGTAGCACAGAAGGTAGCCACCACAATTGACGTTGATGGTCTGACAAATCGCGTCAATAACATTCCCTCTATTTCTGTAAGTAAAACGGATGCTGAAAATCAAATCGCGCATTTCCCTACAAAAAATGCAGAAACTATCCTCATCGCTTCTGATTCAAAAATAGTGGATCAAGAAACAGGCAAAGTGATTGCCTATTTTTTGAAGAATGTCCTTCCTGCGGAGAAAGTAGAACTTTGGACAAAAAAGTTTAAATCTATTCCGCAGCAAAATTCGGTTGTAGGAGATGCAGGTGGTCAACTGAATGAGACAAGAATCAATGCTCATATCATGGATCGAGTTAAACAAGGGAAGACTAGAGTTCTCAGCGAATCGCGTGTAAAAGATAATACTTTTCGAAAAGGCAATACGTTATATTCCACTGTTTTAGGATTTAAAACGCAAAAAGAAGAAGATTACGGTAAATACAATAATGAAGTTTTATCTCGTTTTCTCCTTTTTAAAGAGACGATCGAGCCGTTTTTTGATGAACTGTCAGAATATTATCGCATCATTGCACCAGAGTGGCATGAAGAGCAGGAAAAGATTGTAAACCGCTGTAACCGCCGTATGGGAAACTCCGTTTTCACCAATGCTACCTTTAATCGCTCACAACCTAATAACTCATTACAAAAAACGAATGATAGTCAAACGGCATGCCACCGGGACAGATCCCACGCAGAAAGTGGCCATGAGTTTTTTGCAGTTTTAGGTAAAGATTTTGAAGGGGGAGAATTATTGTTTCCCGAATATAATGTTGCATTGCAATTAGCTGTGGGAGACATCGTAGCGTTTAGCGGAAAGACCACTATTCATGGAAATACTCCTTTAACAAAGGGATTAAAACTCTCGGTTATATCGTATGTGCACAAAGTATATGAAGGGTTAAACAGGCTAGCGGATTTAAAGATAGCGAAAGGGGTTCATCTTGATATTGCTGCGAAAGTTCAGCAAAGTCTTATAGATGGAAAATGTCCTATTGATGGCTGCAAAACCAAAGCTCCCCTTCAGTCTAATTATATGACACATCATATCAAGCATGTTCATGGGATCTGTTTGGATTGTAAATTGCAGTTTCCAAGCAAATGGGATTTTGAAAACCACAATTTTACAGAACACTCCGCGCAAATAAACAAAAAGAAACTTTGGGTGTATTAATTTTTACAATCATTGAAAAAAGTGAGGTTCAATATGACAACACAGATTACTGCAAAGGCCTTTCATACATATGAGAGTCCAATTTTGACCCGTTATACTGGGACGAGTGATCAGCCAGATGCCGTAAGTTTATTCTTTAAGGATAAGAATAATTCTGTAAGCGTCGAAGACGAGGCTTTGATCAATCAGTACAATTACCACCCTTTGAATTTTATGGAGGCGATCGTAAGAATCCAGGAAGCTGGATACAGGATCTTCCTTTATATGAAAGGAGAGGACAACGACCTATGCAATGCCTGTGCGAATATGACACGTGGAGTTATAGCTTTGGTTCCTCTGGCTGGCAATGGGGTATTGTATTTATACGACACTGTGAAGGCGAAATTTTACACACATCCGCAGATTGCAGCTGCTTTAGAGGGTCAAGCAGGCCCTGTTTTAGGGATTGCATTTGATGGCAAAATTGTAGCGACTATCCCGCTTGAAAAGTTTAACGCAGCAATGAAAGCCAATATTCATGAGCCTTTGCCAGTACTTACATACACTTGGCTTTCGTATATCAGCAAGATTTTTGAAAAAGAAATTCCTAATATGACACGGGCTAAGGTTGCTGAGCTTTTGTCTAAAAAGATTAACGAAGCTCGGTTGTTCAATTAACTTGAACATTGAGCCTGTTTGTTTTATCCTTGATCGAGTTTGAACCTGTCTTTGCGACAGGTTCTTTAATTATAAGAGTATACTTTATGGCTGGACTATCTTGTGGAATCGTGGGTCTTCCCAATGTTGGGAAATCTACATTATTTAATGCGCTGATCAAAAAAATTGCAGCGCAGGCTGCCAACTATCCGTTTTGCACGATTGATCCTAATGTAGGCATTGTCGACGTTCCTGATGACAGATTACCCGTTCTTTCCAAACTTTCTAAGAGCCACAAGTTAATTCCCGCCACGATTACGTTTGTCGACATTGCTGGGCTAGTCAAGGGAGCTTCAGAGGGAGAGGGCTTAGGAAACCAGTTCCTCACGAATATTCGCGAGACGGATGCGATCATCCATGTCGTCCGCTGCTTTGAGGATGATGAAGTCATTCACGTTGCTGGAAAGGTGGATCCGATTGCAGATATCGAGGTGATCAACCTTGAGCTTGTCCTCTCCGACTTGCAGATGGCAGAGAATATCGTGGGAAGACTGGAAAAGCAGATGAAAGGCAAAAAAGAATACGTTCCGATTGTCGAGACACTGCGCAAAGCAATCCAACACCTGAACCAAAATAAACCGCTAAGATCGCTGCAACTGACGCCGGAAGAAAGAGAGTACATCGAAGATTATCCATTCCTCACGGATAAAAAAGTGCTGTATGCGTGTAATGTGCCTGAAACCGCGCTTCCTGAGATGGAAAATGAATATGTCCAAAAAGTGCGTGAATACGCGGCTAAAGAAGGCAACATTGTCGTACCGATCTGTGCAAAACTCGAAGAAGAGGTAGCGCAGCTAGGGGATGAAGAAGCTGTTGAGTTCTTAAAATCTCTTGGATTGGAAGAGACGGGATTGAATCGTTTGATCAAAGCAGCTTATGGGCTTTTAGGGTTGATCTCCTATTTGACTACGGGAGAGATTGAAACCAGAGCTTGGACGATCAAGCGGGGTATGAAGGCGCCAGAAGCTGCCGGCAAAATCCATACAGATATTCAGAAAGGATTTATCCGCGCAGAAGTTATTTCTTATCAAGATATGGTCGCCTGCAATGGAAAAGCAGGGGCTAGGGATGCAGGGAAACTCAGAGCAGAAGGAAAGGATTATATCGTTCAAGATGGCGATGTGATTGAGTTCTTACACAACTAAGGATAATAATGATTTTTATTACATGTGCAGATCACCTAGAAACACTTCTCAAACAAGAGCTCAGCGCCCTTGGCATGGTTGATTTGCGCCTGGGGTATCGGGGGATTTATGCTCCCAATACTTTGGAAAATATCTTTAAGGTTAATTATTTAAGCCGGCTTGCGACGCGTGTTTTGCTGCCACTAGCTCAATTTTCTTGTCCAGATACAGAAACCCTTTATAACGAAGCAAAAAAAATTCCCTGGCTCGACTATCTCGACGAGACGAAAACGATTGCGATCGATGCGAATATCAAGCATCCTCAAATTCGTCATTCTTTATACGGCGCGCAGCTTGTCAAAGATGCGATTTGCGATGTGATTCGCGAAAAGAACGGGAACCGCCCTTCTGTCGATGTCAAAAATCCTGATGTTCAGATCAATGTCTTTATTCAAAATAAACGGGCTGTCATCAGTATCGACACTTCGGGGGCACCGCTTTATAAGCGCGGTTGGAAAGAGACGAGCGGAGAGGCGGGACTTCCAGAAACGCTTGCTGCAGCGATTTTGATGCATGCCAATTATTCCAAAGATGAAGTTCTCTGCGATCCTTTTTGTGGAGCGGGAACGTTTTTGATTGAAGCTGCGATGATGGCGTCCCAAACTCCTGCAGGTTATTTTAGAAAAAAGTGGGGCTTTTTGCATCTACCTGATTTTAAGGCAGAGGAGTGGGAAGCATTTAAAAACCACTACGATCAGAAAAGAATTCCGCTGGAATCTCAGAAGATTATTGGTTCTGATAGCGATGCAGTTTCGGTTCGTATCTGCAAAGAGCATTTAAGGAAGACCGATTTTGAGAAAGAGGTTCTTCTTATTCATACTCCAGTTTCAAAGTTTTCACCGCCAAGATCGCCCACTTTGCTCATTACGGATCCTCCGTTTGGCAAGCGGTTGCATGCACCTCCTCACATTTATGAAGATTTAGGGAGGTTCCTTAAGACAAAATGCCCTGTTGCTCCTTGGGGATATTTGCTTACTTCTTCCTACCACTTGGTTAAGGCGACAAAGTGCACAGTCCTTTCTGAATTGCCCTTAAAGCATGGTGGATTGGACGTTACCCTGTATCAGCTGAAGTCTTAGAGTAGACGCTTGTATTTAAGCCGTTTATGAAAATTGTCTTTCTGGGAAAGACAAAATATGAAGTTATTGTCTTTCTATGAGAGACAATTAATCTTTAAAAGATTACTTCCACTTCGTTGAGATTTTTCAAAACTTGGTTTTCGAGAAGTTCAAGCCGGATTTTTTGCTCTTTGGAAAGCACTTGTGCTCTTCCCAGATGGCTATGAGATGCGGGCTGAATTCTTACGGGGTAAACTCCTTCAGGCAAAAGACACAGCCCTTCTGCATTAAAAATGTAAAAGCGATCTTCCGTTTCTACCTTGCCCATGAGCGAATAGGACCTGCCAAGGCATTCATGCACATCGTGAAGCTGCCCTTTTGCAATCAGTTCACGCACGCGCCCTGAGGAAAGTGCTGTGTCATGAAGATTAAACTTGGGGAGGTATTCCACTTGAAATTCTAACGTAGGGGCTAGCTGTTTGATGTTTTCTTCATTGCCCTCTCTTTTTTTCCCAAATGTCGCCCCTTCTCCAAGAACTAAGTGGGTAAAAGAGAGTTTCTCTTTGAGCTGGCGCAAAAACTGATCAAAAGGTGTCCGGGAAAGCTCAGGAGTAAAATGGCTGAGGATGACAAGGTCTGCTCCATAACTTTCGAGGAGTTTCGCTTTTTGCAAGGGGGGACAGATGAGAGGTGTAGGAGAGTGGGGAGTAAAGTGGTGGGAGGGGTGGTTGGCAAAGGTAAAAACAGCGATACGGCTGTTTGGGGGAAGTTTTGCTTTAAGTGTTTTAAGCAGAAATTGATGGCCGAGGTGGACGCCGTCAAAGCTTCCAATGGTGAGACCTGCAAAATGCATGTCTTCTGGTACATCATCCAGCTTAGAAACAATCATTCTATTGTTTTTCTCAAGTAGTGTTCCCAACAATATCCGGGTTCCATCAATTTTGCTCCGTCGCAGCAATCCTCTAAGGTATAGCAACCGCTTCGCGTGCGCGTCAATTGAGAAAGATGTGCGCCGCAGGTAAGCTCAATGCCAATATCGTAGGCAAGGGAACGGATATAGGTGCCTTTAGAGCACTCCACGTTAATTTCAAGTTTGGGGTAAGAATAGTTGATAAGCTCGATGTGTACAGTGACAGGGACTGGCTGACGCTCGATGGTGATCCCTTTTCTGGCGAGTTCGTAGAGTTTTTTGCCCTGAATTTTTTTTGCAGAGAACATGGGGGGAGTTTGGAGGATATTTCCCTGAAATTTGTTGAGAGCTTCTTGAACCTCGAGCAAGGTGGGGATGTAGGGGCTTTGTGCGGTGATTTGTCCTTCAATATCATAGGAGTCGGTTGTGACCCCAAGATGAATGGTAGCGCGGTAAGCTTTGTCTTGATTGAGAAATTGGTTGCTTTGGCGAGTGTAGGGTTTACCTATGAGTAGGAGCATGACGCCATCGGCAAAGGGATCGAGAGTTCCTGCATGGCCAATGGTACGAATGCCTGTTAGCCTACGGAGGATAGAGACTAAACTGAATGAGGTTTTAGATACAGGTTTGCAAATGGGTAGCAAACCTTCCTGTTTTACTGAAGCTGTCATCAAATCTCTTTTTACTCGGAGGGCGGTGGTTGGCGAGCATCGTGCTCATCTTTGATCTTTCTCAAAAGTTCATCGATGCGCATTTGTTGGTCTACTGAGGTATCGAGCTTAAAGGTGAGCTCGGGGAAATAGCGCATAGTGACCTTTTTGGAGGATTGGATGGCAATGAAGCCTGCTGCAGATTGAAGAGCTTTGATGGTTTCGTCTTTTTCTACCGATGTCCCGATCACACTGATATAAACTTTTGCGTAATGCAAATCAGCTGTGATATCGACACTTGTAACTGTGACGAATTTAGCGACGTGCGGATTGCGCACGTCGCCACGGATCACTTCTGAGATGACCTCTTTAAGGAGAGAATTGAGTCTGACGATTCTATTTTTAACCATTATAATTCTTGTTCCAGATAGGTGATTTCAAAGGCTTGGAGAAGGTCTCCTACTTTAACATCGTTGTTATTTTGTAGGACGATTCCACATTCATGGCCTTTGGACACTTCGCGCACATCCTCTTTGACTTTCTTGAGGGAATGGATGGGGCCTTTCCAAATGACTTTGCCATCGCGCACCTGTCTGACATGGCAAGATCGTTTAATGGTTCCATCAATCACTTGGCAACCGGCGATCACGCCGAGTTGTGAAGATTTAAAGGTCGCTTTTATTTCTGCTTCTCCGACATCAGACTCTTTTGCAATCTTATCTAACATGCTTAGCATGATCGCACGAACATCATCGACAGCATGGTAGATGATGTCATGGAGTTTGACGGTGACCTTCGTTGCTTTGATCAAGCTATCCGCATGGCTTTCAATTTTGGTATGGAAACCAATGATTGTCGCTTTGGATGCAGAAGCAAGTTGGACATCTGATTCAGAAATCTCTCCAACACCTGAAGAGATAATATTCAGCTCGATTTTATCTGAGGTGATTTTTAGAAGGGATGTTTTTAAAGCCTCGACGGATCCTTGAACGTCTGCGCGTAAGATCAAGTTGAGTATTTTTTTCTTTAGGGTGCTTGCTTTTTCAGCGAGGAAGACGTCTGCTCCGCGTTTAGCTAAATGCAATGCAGCATGTCGCTGTCCTTCGCTTCGTTTTGTAGCAATTTCCATCGCTTCTTTTTCACTCTTAACGACGATAAACTCGCTGCCAGCTTCAGGTAGATCGGAAAGCCCAGTGATTTTAACGGGTGTAGAGGGGCCAGCTTCTGTAAGCTCTCTGCCATGTTCATCATGCATTGTTTTCACTCTAGCATATTGCTGTGTGAACACTAACGCGTCGCCTAATTTCAGCGTTCCGTTTTGAACAAGGACAGTGGCAACAGCGCCGAGGCCTTTATGCATTTCTGATTCGATCACAGTACCCCTCGCACGGCATTCAGGGTTAGCGCGCAGTTCTAGAACTTCTGCTTGCAATGCAAGCATTTCTAAAAGTTCTTTTACTCCAGTTCCAGAAACAGCAGAGCAATTGACGGTGATTGTTTGACCGCCCCAAGCTTCAGGCAAAAGATTGCGTTCAGAAAGCTGGCGATATACGTTCTCAGCATTGAAATTGGGCTTGTCACACTTATTGAGCGCAACCAGGATAGGTACGTTTGCAGCTTGCGCTTGTTCAATCGCTTCGATGGTTTGAGCGCGGATACCTTCGTCTCCAGCGACAACGAGAACGACGATGTCTGTCACATCGGCGCCTCGAGATCTCATCGCAGAAAAGGCTTCGTGGCCAGGTGTGTCGAGAATTGTCAGGTCTCCAACTGCGGTATGGCATTTAAAAGCGCCGATATGTTGGGTGATTGCGCCTGCTTCGCCGCTAGCTACATCGGATTTGCGAATTGT